>DASRXE010000077.1:0-6523 GCA_035654315.1 Brevundimonas sp. | reverse complement strand
CCCTGCGATCGTTACGAGATGCGCTTCGAGATCGACTTCGCGACGCCGGTGATCGGCAACCAGGTGGTCGATTTCGTGGTCGACGAGCAGACCTTCCGCGACGAGATCATGGCCGCCCGCACCTTCGGCTTCGCTCATGAGGTCGAGGCCCTGCGCAAGGCCGGCTTGGCCCGCGGCGGCAGCCTTGAGAACGCCGTGGTCATCGACGGCGACCAGATCTTGAACCCGGGCGGGCTGCGCATGGAGCGCGAGTTCGTGAAGCACAAGGCGCTGGACGCCATTGGCGATCTGTACGTGCTGGGCGCGCCCCTGCTGGGCCGCTACCAGGGCGTCAAGGCGGGCCACCACATCAACAACCTGCTGGTCCGCGAACTGCTGGCCAATCCGCAGGCCTGGCGCGAAGTGACGCGCGTGCCCGAGATGGCGATGGCGGGCTGATTTTCCGCCCCCGGACGTGCAGGGAATTCGTCGACGAATTTGCGATGAATTCGACGACCGGATTCGGTGAATTGAGAGACGTCGACTACCCTCAGACGAGGCTGATCGCGCTCATCAGCCGGCCGAAGTCAGACTCTCCGTTCAGAAAGGCCCGTCGGTTCGAGTAGAACCGGTCCGGGTCCGCGCGGGTGTCGTCGCCGGTCCATGCCGCGTCGCCGACGCCAGCCTGCTCCAGCCGCCACAGCACGAAGCCGGGCAGGTCGAACAGGCGTTTGTCAGGAGACGGGCCCGCCGCGAAGAACCGTGCGCTGCCGGGGTCATTGTGCTCGAAGCGGTCCTGGAAGTCCGCGCCGACCTCGTAGGACGCCTGCGCGATGCATGGGCCGACCACGGCGACGATGCGGCCCGGCCGCCCCCCGAGCGCCACCATGGCGGCGATGGTGGAGTGAACGATCCCCCCCAGTGCGCCCTTCCAGCCCGCATGGGCCGCGCCGACCACGCCGGCCTCGGCGTCGGCCAGCAGGACCGGGGCGCAGTCGGCGGTCAGGACGGCGCAGATGACGCCAGGCGTGGCGGTGACGGTGGCGTCGCCTTCGGGCCGATCGCCTCTCCAGCCCGCCTCGGCCACCCGGGCGACGGCGGAGTGGATCTGGTAGCAGGCGGCGAGATCGTCGGGCGCGCCGCCGAGGTGTTCGGCCACGCGCCGGCGGTTCTCGGCCACCGCGGCGGGGTTGTCCTTCGAGCCAACGCCGGTGTTGAGGCTGTTGTAGAGGTCGGTCGAAACGCCGCCCCGCCGGGTAAAGAAGCCATGGCGGACGCCGGCTCTGTCGAGGAGCGGATGGGTGATGGACTCCAGCGCCATATCAGTCCTCGAAGCCAGGCACGACAAGGGAACGCGGCGAGAAGATCGCGCAAGCCTTGAACAGGGCGCCCATCTGGTCGTCTGCGATCAGACGGGCCAGTTGGCGATCGATGATCGGCGCTGCGTCGGGGCGGCCTTCCTTGAGGCGGTCGGCACGGGGCTCGATGCCCAGCCGCTCGAGGAACTCGCCCTGACCCATGGTCCCGGTGACGTCGGCCCCCGCGTGGATCGCGGCCTCCAGCACGGTCGGGAAGTCGGCCCACTGGGTCAGGTCCGCTTCGCCCGGGCTTTCCAGCGGATCGACCTTCTGGTGCCGGCGCAGGGCCTGCAGGGTGTCGCCGGCCTCGCGGCGGGCGCGGCCGTAGTCGATCAGCAGGGCCGCGCCGGAGGCTGTCTTGACGAGGGCCGCGGCCTCGCGCCCGAATATGGCCTGCTGGTCCGAAATCTCGACCGTCTGTCCGGGTTCAACCTCGAAGCCGGGGCGTTTGAAGCCGCCAGTGATGGCCTTAAGGCCGAAGGTCAGGGCTCCCTCGTCGGTGACCCCCACGCAGCGTTCGGCCCAGCCGTCTTCCGTTTTCACGAATTGGCGGGCGGGCAGGCAGTCCAGCACCTCGTTGGCGATCAGGATCACCGGGGCGTCGGTCTCGATGCGGTCCAGCGAGGAGACCCAGCGGGGGTGAACGTCGCTGTCGGCCAGCATGCGCGCCTGGGCCTCGCGCAGGGGCGGGCTGGGTTCGATCAGGACGAGGTCCACGGCTCGCAGGAAGTCGGGAGCCAGCCGCGCGGCGCGCAGGGCGTCGGCCATCAAGGTCCCGTCGCCCGGCCCGACCTCGACCAGACGCACCCGCTCGGGCGCGCCGAGCCGTTCCCACAGTTCGACCGCCCACAGCCCGATCAGTTCGCCGAACATCTGGCTGATCATCGGCGCGGTGATGAAGTCGCCGGTCGCGCCGATGGAAGGGCGGGTCGCGTAGTAGCCGCCCTGCGGATCGTGCAGGCACCGGGTGACGTAGTCGGCGACCGTCATCGGGCCAGTCAGGGCGATCTCGCGGGCGAGTCGGTCGCGCAGCGACACCTAGGCCTCCGCGGCTACGGGCGGCCGCCTCCACGCCCGCCAGATCAGCCAGGCGCCGACGATCATCATGGGGATCGACAGCATCATCCCCATGGTCAGGCCGAGCGGCAGGTTCTCCATCCCGAAGTCGGGCTGGCGCACGTTCTCGAGCGAGGCGCGGACCAGGCCGTAGCCGAACAGGAAGAGGCCGGTGACATAGCCCGGCTTGGCCAGCAGCCGCCCCTTGTAGACGGCCAGCCACAGGATCACGGCGAGGGCGATGCCCTCAAGCCCGGCTTCATAGAGCTGGCTGGGATGGCGAACCGTATCCCCGGGCCCGAGCGCCTGACCGTTGACGAAAACCTCGCAGGTCGCGCCGTAGAGTTCACGCATCCGGCTGCTACAGAAGTTGACGCCCCACGGCGCGTCGGTGGGCCGGCCCCACAGCTCGCCATTGATGAAGTTGGCCATGCGGCCGAAGAACAGCCCGATCGGCACCACCGGCGCGACTAGATCGCCGAGGCTGAGCAGACGGATCTTGTTCTTCCAGGCGAACCAGCAGATCGCCAGGGTGACGCCGATCAGCCCGCCATGGAACGACATGCCGCCGTCCCACAGCCGGAACAGGGCGAGCCGTTCGCCCCAGTTCACGCCAGTGAACAGGTCTGCGTAGAGCTCGGGCTTGTAGAACAGGGCGTAGCCGAAACGGCCGCCGAGGATGATGCCGAGGGTGATCCACAGAACCAGATCGTCCAGCTGGACGGTCGTGACCGGCGGCTTGCCGGGCTGCCACACCGCGTTGTTGCGGGCCAGGCGGTTGGCGTACCACCATCCCAGAACGATACCCGCCACATAGGCGAGGGCGTACCAGCGGATGTCCAGCGGACCGATGCTGAACAGGACGGGGTCAAACTCGGGGAAGGGCACGGGCGCTCCTGCAGGCGGTTCCTGGCGCCGGGTTTAGCAAGCGTCGCCGCGCCCGTCGCCGAAATTTCCGTCGACCCAGGCGCCCAATTGCCGCCATACGCAGCACCGACAGCAAGGTTTCGTTCACCATAACCGGCAACCATCGCTTAACGAGGCTCGTTTTCCCGAGTCGGAGAGTTCAATGCAGACGCGAAATCCCATCCTCGACGAGTTCGCCAAGCTGACCACGGGCGCCATGGGTCTGGCGCAGGCCGCCGGCGAGGAAGCAAAGACCGCCTTCCGCGCCCAGGCCGACCGCTTCGCGGCCGATATGGACCTCGTCCGGCGTGACGAGTTCGATGTCCTGAAGGCTGAAATCGCCGCGCTTCGAATGGAAATCGCCGCGCTGAAAGGGGCGAAGAAGCCTCAAAAGGGAACGTCCACAGCGGCTTCTCCCGCACAGGACGCACCCGGTTGAGCCGAATCTGCGAACCCGCCTACCGTTCCCTGAGAGGGCGTGAGTCGCGCCCGGAGACGCCTTGATGGACACTGCCCGGCCCGAAGAAGTCGACGTTCCCTACGATCCGCTGGATGTCGTGGAGCACGTCCTGGTGGCCGAAAACCTGCCGTTCGACCGCACGGACGAGGGCGATCTGGCCTTCGCCCTGGCCGGCGACTGGAAGGACTATGAGTTGTGGTTCGCCTGGCGTCCGGAGGGCGATTGCCTGCAGCTGTGCTGCGCCCTCGACCTTCAGGCTTCCAAGGCCCGCCGGGCCGCGGCCTACGAGCTGGTCGGCCTGATCAACCAGCGCACCTGGATGGGCCATTTCGAGGTCTGGGCCGACGACGGCGAGATCGTCTTCCGCCATTCGCTGGCCCTGCCGATGGGCGAGCGCCCGACGCTGGGCCAGGCGGCCTCGATGATCGACGCGGCGGTGGAGGCGGCTGACCGTTATTATCCCGCCTTCGACTTCATGATCCGTGGCAACAAGAAGCCGCAAGAGGCGATCGACTCCTGCCTGTTCGAGACCGTCGGCACGGCGTGACGCCATGACGGACGCAGCATCGAACGGCGCCGTGGTTCTCGTGGGCTGCGGCCGGCTGGGCTCGGCCATTCTGGAGGGCTGGCTGGCGACCGAAGCGGTCGCGCCGGCGGAGCTGATCATCCTGACTCCTTCGGAGAAGCCGGCCGCCGAGGCGGCGCGGGCGCTGGGCGCGCGGA
Source organism: Brevundimonas sp. (assembly GCA_035654315.1). GTDB lineage: Bacteria > Pseudomonadota > Alphaproteobacteria > Caulobacterales > Caulobacteraceae > Brevundimonas. The sequence goes on along the minus strand of DASRXE010000077.1, from coordinate 2,041 downwards.
CCAATCCGCCGTCCACCGCCCTGGCGGCCGCCCGCGCCGTGGTGCTGGCGGTCAAACCCGCCTACTGGCGCGAGGCGTTGGGCCCGCTGTTGGCCGACCTTCCGTCCGATACGCCGATCATCTCGGTCATGGCCGGGGTGAAGACCGATGAGATCGAAGCGCTGTCGGGCCGTCCGGTCGCCCGCGTCATGCCGACGACCGCCGTGGCGCAGGCCCGGGGCGTCGCCGCCCTGTGGTCGGCCGACGACAAGGCCCGTGAAATCGGCCGGCGGCTGTTCCGCGCCATGGCCGATGTCGTTGATCTGGACAGCGAGAGCCAGATGAACGCCGCCACGGCGGTGGCGGGATCCGCACCGGCCTTCGTCTATGCCTTCACCCAGGCTCTGGCCCGGGCCGGTGAAGCGCAGGGGCTTTCGTCCGAAGCGGCCCAGCGTCTGGCGCGGGGTGCGTTGCGCTCCGCCGGGGCCGGGGCTGAAACGGGGGCGCCGCTCGCGGACCTCGTGGCCCGTATCGCCTCGCCGGGCGGGACGACACGGGCCGGGCTGGACGCCATGGAGACCGCCGGCGAGCTTGATCGGGCGGCCGAGGCGGCCGTCCGCGGGGCTGTCGAGCGCGCGCGAGCGATCAGCGGCTGACGTAGCGGCCCTCGATCAGGCGGCCGGCCAGACGCTCATAGGCGCGGTCAGCGTCCTGCCAGGTGGACGCGCCGCGGACCTCGGCGAGGCTGTGGGAATACCAGTCATAACTGACCGGCAGCACCTGACCGTCGGCGGTCGTGATGCTTCCCTCAATGGCGGCGCCGCCGATGGAAATACTGTGGAACGGGTCCAGCCCGGGCCGGTCGGCCATCTGCTCGAACGTCGGCCGATTGGGCTTCAGGTCCGTCAGCACCAGATCGATACGGGCCCCTTCGAGATCGCCGCTGCGGGCGAGGGCGCGGCGAACGACCTCGGCCAGTCGGTCGGCCTGTTCGCGAACGTCGCGATGGCCCAGTTCGTCAGCCTTCTCCTGAAGGTCCGGTCCGATGGTGACCGAGACCGAGGCGGGATCGGCAAGGGCGGGGCCGGCGGCGACCGCCAGCACGGCGCCGAGGGGAGCGAGAAAGGCGAGTTTGCGCATCATATCCTCCAGGTTCCCTGTCGGACCTGAAGATGCGCCCGACGGTCCCGCTTCGCCAGTGGCGGCCACGATTTGTGATCGGCCTCAGCCGGGGAGGCGAATGACCGCGCGCAGGCCGCCCAAATCGCTGCGGTCCAGGCTGATGTCGCCGCCGTGGCTGCGCGCCACGTCGCGGGCGATGGCCAGGCCGAGACCGACGCCCTTGCGGTTCTGGTTGCGCGAGGCGTCGAGCCGGGAGAATGGCCGGAAGGCCTCTTCGTGCATCTCGTCGGGAATGCCTGGCCCGTCGTCTTCGATCGTGATCTCGAGGCCGCCGGAGGGCAGGCCTCGGGCGCCGAGCCGGACATGCTCGCCGTGGGCCGCCGCATTGCCGGTGAGATTCGCCAGGGCCCGCTTGAGGGCGAGCGGCCGCAAGTTGGCGCTGAGATCTTCCGGAACCTGGACCTCGACCTCCGCCCCGGCGCGCCGGGCGTCCTCGGCCGCGACCGCCAGCAGGTCGCCGATCGAGACCGTTTGGGCCGCCTCGCCGGCCTCGCCGCGGGCGAAGGCGAGGTATTCGTCGATCATGTGCTCCATCTCGTCGAGGTCGCCGCGCATGGCTGAGGCGCGTTTGAACGGCGGAGCGAGGGCGAGCTCGAGGCGCAGGCGGGTGAGCGGGGTGCGCAGGTCGTGGCTGACCGAGGCGAGCAGGGCGGTGCGCTGGTCGATGTGGCGCTGGATGCGCTCGCGCATGTCGAGGAACGCGCGGGCGGCGGCGCGCACCTCGCGCGCCCCGTGCGGCTTCAGCCGGGCGTCGGCGCCCTTGCCGAAGGCCTCCGCCGCGGCCGCCAGCCGCTCGATGGCGCGCACCTGGTTGCGGATGAACAGGATGGCGACCGTGGTCAGCAGCACGGTGGCGCCGGCCAGCCAGAGCACGAAGATG
>DASRXE010000076.1:0-7346 GCA_035654315.1 Brevundimonas sp. | reverse complement strand
CGCGCCGACGGCGTCGAGCAGGAACAGCAGCCGCTCGCTGAACGGCGCGGTCTCGGGCGGGGCGACCACCCCGTGGGCGATCCAGCGCAGGCGCGAGCCCTCGGCCGCCACCACGCCCCATCCGGTGCGGCGCAGGCCGGGGTCGAGACCGAGAATCCGAGTCGGAACGTTCGTCATTCGTTCCATTCATGCCTCAATCGCGGTTACCGGACAATGACCTCCGCTCCGAGGCCTCAATTGTCGCGCGGCATGACAGAGAATCCGGCCAGGCCCACGCTGGTCGACAGTCTCCGGACGAGGGAATCGATGTCCAGCGGCATCTGTCCCCGGGCCTTGATGAGATGTTCGTGCAGCTGGCCGTCGGGGGTGAGGACGTGGCCGATCTGTACGGTTTTCAGGCCGCTTCGGCCAGCAGGGCGCGCACCGCGACCTCGTCCGGGGCGGCGCCGCGGGTCCAGCGCAGATTCAGGTCCAGCACCCCGACCTGCGGCAGGCGCGCGTCCAGCAGGCGCAGGATGGCCAGCACGCCGAGCGTCGCCACCGATCCGATCAGGGCCAGGTTCAGCATTCCCACGCCGAACAGCACGCCGATGGCCGACGTCACCCACAGCGACGCCGCCGTGGTCAGGCCCTTGACCGAGAAGCCCTCGCGGAAGATCACCCCGGCGCACAGGAAGCCGATGCCGGTGAGCAGGCCGTGCGACATCCGGGTCGGGTCGATGACCACGCGCTGGCCCGGCATGTAGGCGAAGTCCCAGGTCGCCTGGTGCATCGCCGCCAGCATCAGCAGGCAGCTGGTCAGGCAGACGAGGATGTGGGTGCGGAACCCGGCTGGATGGCCGTGATAGGTCCGCTCCACGCCGATCAGCCCGCCCGCCGCCATGGCCGCGAGCACCGGCCAGACCAGATCCCAATTGAACAAGATTCGCTCCGCAAACTGACGCATCGAGAGCCTAGGCCCGGCGGCGCGGGGCGGGCAAGCGTCGTCAGTCGTCGCGAGGATCGAGCCGGTAGCCGGTGACGCCCTCGACGGTTCTGAGCCGGGCCGCGAGGTCCTTGAGCGGTTCTTCGCCGATCGCCCGGATGCGGAAGGTGCGGCGCACCGACTCGCCGCCGTCGATGAGCTCGTGCCGCTCGCTGCTGGGCGACCAGCCGGTTTCTCCCAAGGCGTTCTCAACGGCGGCCTCGGCGCCCGGATCGGCTCTGCGCCATATCACCTCGGCGTCGACGATCGTGTGCTGCGGCAAGCGTCGGCTGACCAGCCTGAGCGCCGCCAGGATCAGGACGGTCAGCACCGTCCCGGTCGCGGCCAGGGCGAACAGGCCGGCGCCGAGCAGCAGGCCGATGGCGGCGGTGATCCACAGCGACGCCGCCGTGGTCAGGCCGTGGATCGAGAAGCCGGCCCGGAAGATCACGCCGGCGCAGAGGAAGCCGATGCCTGTCAGCACACCGTGGGCCAGTCGGGTGGGATCACTGACGATCTCGGTTCCAGGCAGAACCTCGTAACGCCACGCCCCCTGCGACACGGCCGCCTCCATCAGCAGGGCCGAGGCCAGGCAGACGAGGATGTGCGTGCGGAATCCGGCGGCCCGCCCTCGCCACTCGCGCTCGAAGCCGATCAGGCCGCCCGCCAGCACGGCCGCGAGCAGTGGAAGGGCGAAATCGGGCAGGTCGCTGAGATTCATGCCCCGGGCAACGGCCGCCGCAGCCTCACCGTTCCAGAGGAAGGATTCGGCTGCCGTTATGTCGGGAACCCGACGCCCTGCCCCGGGTTAGGCGTCTGCGGCTTTTCCGCCGCGCGCACGGAGCCCCGTCATGGGCCGCTCACTGGACCGCCGCCTGCCGATCGACGCCTATGACCAGCTCAGGGCTGAAGTGCTGCGCGCCGCCGTCGAGCTTTCCGAAGACCAGCTGCTCGACCTGACCGACGCCCTCCACGGCGTCATCCGCCTGCGCCGCCCGGGCCGCCCGGTGCGCAATCCCGACGGCTGGGTCACCGACGAGCTGCGCAATTTCGCCGGCTGAGGCCGACGGGCGGAGCGTCGGGCTATGGCGCGATCCGGAAGCGGATGGTGAACCTGATCCGGCTGTTCACTGGCGTTCCGTCGACGCTGCGCGGCGAGACGCGGGCTTGGCGCATCGAGGCCACCGCCGCCTTGGCGAAGCCCGCGCCCGTCGGGCTCTCGTTCAGAACCTCGCAGGCGCCGACCTCTCCGGAGGCGAAGGCGTCGCAGAGAAGCAAAACCTGCCCCGCCTCGATGCCCCGTCGCGCCGCCACTTCGGGATAGAACGGGGCGGGCTGGCGCGCCCACCTCGTTGGCGCGACGCCTTCAGCGCCGGCGCCGGGGGCCGCGGTCGCGTCAGCCGACGATGGGGGTTCGGCGGGGCGCGGTCGCAGGGGCGGCTCGCCCGGCTCCAATAGCTCGACGTCGACCGCGTCGTCCTCATAGGTGACTTCGCGGATGATGAAGGTGGCGTTGGACAGGTACCAGGCGATGGCGGCCGCCAGTCCGATCAGGACGGCGATGACCGCCGTCCAGACCGCGATATCAATCCCCCGGCCGGGCCGTCTGCTTCCGGATGTCTCTGGCCCGCCGGTTTCCATCTAGCCGGCGTACTTGGCCAGGTCCTCGTCCGAGACAGCCTCGTTCGAATAGACGTTCTGCACGTCGTCCTCGGCGTCGAGCGCATCGAGCAACTTCATCAGCGTGCCGACCGCCTCGCCCGTGACTGGCACTTCCGACTGCGGCTTCCAGACCAGCGCCGTCGACTTCGGGTCGCCCAGCACCTTCGACATGGCGTCGGCGACCTCGTTAAGGTCCTCGAACTTCGTCCAGATGGTGTGGCCCGGCGCGTCCTCGTAGATGTCGGGCTTGACCAGATCGCTCTCGACGTCCTGGGCGCCCGCCTCGATGGCGGCCTCCATGACCTCGTCCTCGGTGCCGGCCTCGGCCTTGTAGATGATCTGGCCGACGCGGTCCCACATGAAGGCGACCGAATTCATTTCTCCCAGGGCCCCGCCGTTCTTGGAAAAGGCGGCGCGGATGTTGGAGCCGGCGCGGTTGCGGTTGTCGGTCAGCGCCTCGACGATGATGCCGACCCCGCCGGGACCGCGGCCCTCGTAGCGGATCTCCTCCATGGTGTCGGCGTCGCCGCTGGAGGCCTTGTTGATGGCCCGCTGGATGACGTCCTTGGGCAAGCTTTCGGCCTTGGCGTTGTTCACCGCCAGGCGCAGGCGCGGATTCATGGCCGGGTCGGGCAGGCCCGACTTGGCGGCGACGGTGATGTCGCGGGACAGCTTGGAGAAGAGCTTGGACCGCTGCGCGTCCGCGCGGCCCTTGCGATGCATGATGTTCTTGAATTTGGAATGGCCGGCCATGAGGATTCGTTCTGGGTCCGCAGAAAGTGAGGCGCGCCGTCTAGCCGATGCGAGACCGGCTGTCACGGGACAGGAACCGCCACCTTCGCCGGGCATTTCCCGAGAGACCCCGCCGGAGCCCGCCATGACCGCCGAAGACGCCATTCTGGACGCCGACCTCTATTCCGACGAGGATCTGGAGGAGGCCGACATCGTCGAGTGGTACGAGGCCCGCCCGGTCACCGTTCCGGCCGCCGTCGCCAGCGGCGCCATCGTCGGCGCCTTCGCGCTCGGCGTGCTCACCGCCGTGGGCGCGCTGGCGCTGATGGGGCGACTGGACGACTAGCTTCTCAGGCTCTCGAGGAAGCCGCGCATCCTGTCGTCCACCGACACCGGCCGTTTGCTTTCGCGATCGACGTAGACGTGGACGAAATAGCCGACGGCGGCGGCCTCCTCCTCGGCGTTGCGGAACAGGCCGATCTCGTAGCGGACCGACGAGGCGCCCACATGGGCCACGCGGACGCCGGCCTGGATTTCGTCGGGGAAGGCGGTCGGCGAGAAGTAGCGGCAGCCGGTCTCGGCCACGAGTCCGATCACCGGGCCCTTGTGGATGTCGAGCACCCCGTTGACGACCAGCAGCCGGTTCACCGCGGTGTCGAACCACGAATAGTAGACGACGTTGTTGACGTGGCCGTAGACGTCATTGTCCATCCAGCGCGTGGAGATGGCCTGGAAGCGGCGATAGTCGCTGCGTTTGGTCCGCTCGATGGTGCCGGTCATGTGTCCCCTCTCTGGTGCGCTATCGCTCGCGACGCGGTCGCTCGCTGCATGAGCGCGGTGGCGTTTCCGTCGGACGCGTTCGGGCGCCTCGTTGAGGTGACGCTCGGGCTTGGCGGACGCGGCGTCAAGCGCCTAGCGTCGTGGCCATGAAGACCACCGCCGCCGTTCTCAGAACCATGGGCGCCGCCCGCCCCTACGCCGACAGCCGGCCCCTGGCGGTAGAGACCGTGACGCTGGACCCGCCGGGCGAGGACGAGGTCCTCGTGGCCATCAAGGCGGCGGGCCTGTGCCATTCGGACCTCAGCGTCATCAATGGCGACCGGCCGCGGCCGATGCCGATGGCGCTGGGCCACGAGGCGGCCGGCGTGGTCGAGGCGCTGGGACCGGGCGTGGGCGACCTGAAGATTGGCGATCGGGTCGTCATGGTCTTCATGCCCAGCTGCGGCCACTGCGATCCCTGCGCCGGCGGGCGGCCCGCCCTGTGCGAACCGGGCGCCGCCGCCAATGGCCGGGGCGTGCTGCTGGGCGGCGACCGGCGCATCCATCTCGGCGCCGAGACGCTCAACCATCATCTCGGCTGCTCGGCCTTCGCCGGCCATGCGGTGGTGTCGCGGCGCTCGCTGGTCAAGGTCCCCGACGACCTGCCGTTCGAGCACGCGGCGCTGTTCGGTTGCGCGGTGCTGACGGGGGTCGGGGCGGTGGTCAACACGGCGCAGGTGCGGGCGGGGCAGTCGGTCGCCGTGGTGGGCCTCGGCGGGGTCGGGCTGTCGTCGGTGCTGGGCGCGCTGGCCAGCGGGGCGTCGCCGGTGGCAGCGGTCGATCTGAGCGAGGACAAGCTGGCGCTGGCCCGGTCGCTCGGGGCGGTGCGGACGGTCAATGCGGCGGATGCGGACGCGGTGGAGCAGGTGCGCGCCCTGACCGGCGGCGGGGCCGACGTCGTGTTCGAGATGGCCGGCAGCGTGCGGGCGCTGGAGGCGGCCTGGCGGATGACGCGGCGCGGCGGGACCACGGTCACCGCCGGCCTGCCCCCGCCCGAGGCGGCGCTCGCCGTCAATGTCGTCCAGCTGGTGGCCGAGGAGCGGACGCTGAAGGGGTCCTACATCGGCACCTGCGTGCCCAGCCGCGACATCCCGCGATACGTGGCCCTGTTCCGCGAGGGGCGGCTGCCGGTGGACCGGCTGCTGACCGGGACCATTCCGCTGGACCAGATCAACGCGGGCTTTGATGCGCTGGCTGAGGGGACGGCGGTGCGGACGGTGGTGACCTTCCCGTAAGGCCAAGCTACAAGCCCGGTCCGAAACCCGCGAGGAGAGACCGCCATGGCCACCGAACTGTACGATCTGACGGTCCCCGTCTTCACCCGCTCGCTCAAGGCCCTGTCGGGTCTGCTGGACAAGGCCGTGGCCCATGCCGGCGAGGCCGGCGCCGAGGCGCTGCTGTCGAACCGGCTGGCGGAGGACATGCACCCGCTGGTCAAGCAGGTGCAGATCGCCTGCGACGGGCCCAAGCTGTGCGTCGCCCGCCTTTCGGGCGTGGAGGCGCCGGTGAACGAGGATTCCGAGACCACCATCGCGGAGCTGAAGGCCCGCATCGCCGCCACCCTGGACTACATGGCGTCGGTGCCGCGCGAGGCGATCGACGGGCAGGAAGGCAAGGAGGTGGTGCTGAAATTCCCGGGCGGCGAATGGCCGTTCAAGGGGCAGGCCTATGTCATCGGTTTCGCCCTGCCCAACTTCTTTTTCCACGTGACCACGGCCTACGATCTGCTGCGCCAGGCCGGGGTGCCGCTGGGCAAGCGGGACTTCCTCGGCGCCGCGGGGTAGCCGGGCCGGGGGTGGACCCGGCCAAGGCAACGCTGCTACCCCAAGGGCATGGAAACCGGCGCACTCATCACCATCGGCCTCTATTTCGTCCTGATGCTCGGCATCGGAATCTATGCGTGGCGCAAGTCCACCAGCGACGTCTCCGGCTATATGCTGGGCGGGCGGCAGCTGGGTCCGGGGGTCACCGCCCTGTCCGCCGGCGCCTCGGACATGAGCGGCTGGCTGATGATGGGCCTGCCCGGGGCGATGTTCCTGACCGGCCTGTCGGCGGCGTGGATCGGGGTCGGCCTCGTGGTCGGGGCCTGGGTCAACTATCTGATCGTGGCCCCGCGGCTGCGCGTCTACACCGAGGTCGCCAACGACGCGATCACCATTCCGGACTATCTGGGCGAGCGCTTCGCCGACCGGTCGCACCTGCTGCGGATCATCTCCTCCCTCGTCATCGTCGTCTTCTTCACCCTCTACACCGCCAGCGGCCTCGTCGCGGGGGGCAAGCTGTTCGACAGCGCCTTCGGCCTCGACTACGCCTGGGGGCTGTGGATCACGGCCGGCGTGGTGCTGGCCTACACCCTGTTCGGCGGCTTCCTGGCCGTGAGCCTGACCGACTTCGTGCAGGGCTGCATCATGTTCCTGGCCCTGATCCTCGTGCCGGTGGTGGCCGTGATCCAGTCGGGCGGTCCGGCCGAGACTGCGGAACTGATCCGCTCGGTCGACCCGGCGCGGTTCGACCTGCTGGCGGGCACGACGGCGATCGGCATCATCTCCGCCCTCGCCTGGGGTCTCGGCTATTTCGGCCAGCCGCACATCATCGTCCGCTTCATGGCCATCCGCTCGGTGCGGGACGTGCCCGCCGCCCGCCGCATCGGCATGAGCTGGATGATCGTGTCGCTGATCGGGGCGCTGGGCACCGGCCTCGCCGGCCTCGCCTACGCCACCGCCAACGGCCTGAGCGTCGAGGACCCCGAGACCATCTTCATCATCCTGTCAGACGTGCTGTTCCACCCCCTGATCTCCGGCTTCCTGCTGGCCGCCATCCTCGCCGCGATCATGAGCACCATCTCGTCCCAGCTGCTGGTCGCCTCCTCCTCCCTGACCGAGGATTTCTACGCCATGTTCATCCGCCGCGACGCGCCGCAGAAGGAGCTGGTGCTGGTCGGCCGGCTCGCCGTTCTGGCCGTCGCCCTCGCCGCCATCGGGCTGGCGTACAGCCCGGACAACAATGTGCTGGGTCTGGTGGCCAACGCCTGGGCCGGCTTCGGCGCCGCCTTCGGGCCGCTGATCATCCTGTCGCTGACGTGGAAGCGGATGACCCGCAACGGCGCCCTCGCCGGCATGATCACCGGCGCCGCCGTGGTGCTGTTCTGGATCTTCGCCCCGGTGCTGCC
>DASRXE010000075.1:0-14134 GCA_035654315.1 Brevundimonas sp. | reverse complement strand
GGGGCGACATCTCCACCATCACCATCGAGGACGAGCTCCGGAAGTCGTATCTCGACTACGCCATGAGCGTCATCGTCAGCCGCGCCCTGCCGGATGCGCGCGACGGGCTGAAGCCCGTGCACCGCCGCATCCTGTATTCGATGCATGACCTGAAGATGACGCCGGACCGCGCCTATTCGAAATGCGCGCGCGTGGTCGGCGACGTGCTGGGCCGGTTCCACCCGCACGGCGACGCCTCGGTCTATATGGCGCTGGTGCGCATGGCCCAGCCGTTCTCGATGGGACTGATGCTGGTCGATGGCCAGGGCAATTTCGGTTCGGTCGACGGCGATATGCCGGCCTCGATGCGATACACCGAGGCCAGGATGGCCCCGGCGGCCTCGGCCCTGCTGACCGACATCGACAAGGACACGGTCGATTTCCAGCCCAACTACGACGAGAAGGAGCTGGAGCCCGTCGTCCTGCCGGCAAGAATCCCGAACCTGCTGGTCAACGGCGCGGGCGGCATCGCCGTCGGCATGGCCACCAACATCCCGCCGCATAACTTGGGCGAGATCATCGACGCCTGCGTGGCCCTGCTGGACGACCCGAGCATCGGGGACGACGCCCTGCTGGATATCGTCCCGGGTCCGGACTTCCCCACCGGCGGAGAGATCATGGGCCGCACCGCGCCGCGCAACGCTCTGCGTGAGGGCCGCGGCTCGGTCATGGTGCGTGGCAAGGCCACCATCGAGACGATCCGCAAGGACCGCGAGGCCATCGTGGTCACGGAGCTGCCGTTCCAGGTCAACAAACAGACCCTGATCGAGCGGATCGTCGAAATGGTCCGCGAGAAGCGGATCGAGGGCATCTCCGACGTCCGCGACGAGTCCGACCGCGACGGCATGCGGATGGTCATCGAGCTGAAGCGCGACGCCTCGGGCGATGTGGTGCTGAACCAGCTGTGGCGCTTCACGGCGATGCAGTCGTCGTTCGGCGTCAACATGCTGGCGCTGAACCACGGCCGGCCCGAGCAGATGGGCCTGCGCCAGCTGCTGGAGGCCTTCCTGGAGTTCCGGGAAGAGGTCGTCGTCCGCCGCATCAAATTCGAACTGGCCAAGGCCCGCGACCGCGGCCACGTGCTGGTCGGCCTCGCCGTGGCCGTGGCCAATATCGACGAGGTCATCCACATCATCCGCAGTTCGGTCGACCCGGCCGAGGCGCGTGAGCGGCTACAGGCCAAGAGCTGGCCGGTGGGCGACATGATCGCCCTGGTCGAGTTGATCGCCGATCCGCGCTCGATGCTGATCGACGGCGACAAGTTGAACCTGACCGACGAACAGGCGCGGGCCATCCTCGGCCTGACCCTGTCGCGCCTGACCGGCCTCGGCCGCGACGACATTTTCGGCGAGGCGCGGGGCCTGGCCGACACCATCCAGGGCCATCTGACCCTGCTCAGCGACCGCGCCAACATTTTGGCGGTGATCCGCGAGGACCTGCTGGAGGTGAAGGACGAGTTCGCCGTGCCGCGGCGGACCCTGATAGGCGAAGGCGACTTCGAGCTCGAGGACGAGGACCTGATCCCGCGCGAGGACATGGTCGTCACCGTCACCGTCGGCGGCTACGTCAAGCGCGTGGCGCTGAACGCCTACCGGACGCAGCATCGCGGCGGCAAGGGCCGCTCGGGCGTGGCGATGAAGGACGACGACGCCGTCGTCGGCGTGTTCTCGGCCTCGACCCACACGCCGGTGTTGTTCTTCGCCACCAACGGCAAGGCCTACAAGCTGAAGACCTGGCGGCTGCCGCTGGGCAATCCGCAGTCGCGCGGCAAGGCCTTCGTCAACCTGCTGCCGATCGAGCCGGGCGACAGCATCATGAATGTCCTGCCCCTGCCCGAGGATGAGGCGGACTGGGGCGCCTACGACATCATGTTCGCGACCAGCAGCGGCGACGTGCGGCGCAACAAGCTGTCGGACTTCGCCACCGTCAACCGGGCCGGCAAGATCGCCATGAAGCTGGAAGACGGCGACCGGATGGTCGGCGTGGCCCTGTGCACGGCCGAGGACGACGTCATGCTGCCGACCGCCCTGGGCCGGGCCATCCGCTTCAAGGCCGACGATGTGCGGGTGTTCAAGGGCCGGGATTCGACCGGCGTCCGCGGCGTCCGCCTGCAGAAGGGCGATGAGGTCATCTCCATGGCGGTGCTGGGCCGGGTCGATGCGACGCCGGAAGAGCGCGCCGCCTACATCAAACATGCCAACGCCATGCGCCGCGCGGCCGGCGACGAGGACGACACGCAGGTCGAGGCCGACGAGGAGGCCGTGGGCGAGGCCGCCCTGTCGGTCGAGCGGATCGCCGAGATGGGCGCCGCCGAACAGTTCATCCTGACCGTCACCGAGACGGGCTTCGGGAAACGCTCCTCGGCCTATGAATACCGGCGCACCGGCCGGGGCGGGCAGGGGCTGACGGCCCACGGCCTCGGCGGCCGCGCCGGCGCGCGGCTGGCGGCGTCCTTCCCGGTCGAGGAGGGCGACGACCTGCTGCTGGTGACGTCGGGCGGCCAGATGATCCGCACGCCGGTGGATCAGGTCCGCATCGTGGGCCGCGCCAGCCAGGGCGTGACCATCTTCCGCACGGCGGAGGGCGAACGCGTGGTCTCGGTCGAGCGCCTGCCGGACAGCGGTGGGGATGAGGACGTCGACGGCGAGGTCGAGGGCGGCGACGAGGCTTGACCCTCTGACCCGCCGCCGCCCACTGTGACGTAAAGGGTGGGGGGAAGCCGTGCGGACACTGCTGGCGATTATCGTTCTGTTGCTGTCGGGCTGCGCCATGCCGCAGGCCGATCCGCAGCGGGTGGAGCAGGCGACCCGGGCCTACGGCCTGGCGCGGGACGGCGACGCCGCTGCGTTCGCCGCCCAGAGCACGCCCAGTCTGCGCACCCAGTTGACGCCGCAGTTGATGGCGCAGTTGCGCAGTTATTCATCGCCCGGAGATCCGGACCGGAGCCGGGTCCTGTCCTGGCGCTCTAACACGGTCGCCGGTGGCGCGTCCCTGTACGAGGTCGTGCAGCAGCATGAGTATCAGCAGCGGACGGTGATCGTGCAGGTCCTGATGGTGCGGGACGACAGCGGGCCGTGGCTGGTCGACGGATTTCACATAAACGCCGTCAGTCCGGCCCAGGCACAGGCGGCCGCCGGCTTCAGCCTGGCGGGCAAGTCACCCCTTCATTACGTCGTGTTGATCGGCGCGATTCTGGCGCCGCTGACCTGTCTGGGGACGGCCGGTGTCGCGGCCTGGCGGCGGCGCTGGGGCTGGATGATCTTCAGCCTGTTCGGTTTCGGTCAGCTGGTGCTGAACTGGAATACAGGAGAGTGGCATTTTCAGGCGCTCCATTTCTCGGTCCTGAGCGCCGGGTTCTTCAAGGGGATGGGGCCCTTTGACCCGTGGACCCTGATGCTGTCCCTGCCGATTCCGGCGGTGCTGTTCTGGGCGCTGCGCCGCTATCGGCCCAAGGTCAGGCCGCCGAAAAAGGGAGCTCGCGCCGCCGATCCGGCTCCGGTCCCCGCCGCGACAGAGGACACGTGAACGGGCTCTACATCGACGGCGCCCCGGCGGGGCTCGAAGATCTGGCGCATCAGGTGTTGGCCAACTACGGAGCCTACACCTCGTTTCGGGTCGAGAGCGGCGGGGTCCGAGGTCTGGATCGACACCTGAAGCGACTGGAGCGACAGGCGCTCGCGCTGTTCGGCGAGAGTCCGTCTGAGGCTCGATTCCGGGCGCTGATGCGTCAGGCGCTTGGCGGCCAGGGTGAGGCCTGGCTGCGGGTCAACCTGTTCTCCAGGCAGATCACCCACCGGGACGCGAGTTGGGCAGGCGAACCGAGCGTCATGGTGATGGTGGGCGCGCCGCCGTCGCCGCTGGCGGGACCGTTGCGGCTTATGGTCAAGACCTATGAGCGTGAGGAGCCGGAGCTCAAGCATACGGCGACGTTCGGTCTGATGCGTGCGCGCCGGGCGGCCAGAACGGCCGGATTCGACGATGTGCTGTTCGCCGACGCCGACGGCGTGATTTCGGAAGGCAGTCTGTGGAATATCGGATTCCTGCGCGCCCATACGGTGCTGTGGCCACAGGCCCCGATGCTGGCGGGCGTGGCCCAGACAGTGATCGAGGACGGGCTGGCTGGTGTCGGCATGACGTCACAGACGCGGCGGATCAGCGTCAATGAACTCGACGGGTTTCAGGCCGCCTTCATCTGCAACAGCGCGACGCCGGCCTGCGCCGTCGCCTCGATCGACGGGCGCGCTTTCGACATGGACGCCGCGCGGATGGACGCGCTGCGGGCCGCTTGGGCATCACAGCCCCGTCAGCCGATCTAGGCCGTCCCTTTCGCACCTGCTAAACGACGACAACGGCGGGGAGGAAACGCATGCGCATCGGCCTGTACCCGGGCACATTCGATCCCGTCACCAACGGGCATACGGACATCATCGGGCGCGCCGTGAAGCTGGTCGACCGGCTGGTCATCGGGGTGGCGCGTAATGACGACAAGGGCCCGCTGTTCACCACCGAAGAGCGGGTGCTCATGCTGCGCGCCGAGGTCGCCCATCTCGGCGACAGGGTCGAAGTCCAGGCCTTCGACAGCCTGCTGATGCATTTCGCGGAGTCTCTGGACGCCAACATCATCGTGCGCGGCCTCCGCGCTGTCGCGGACTTCGAATACGAGTTCCAGATGACCGCGATGAACCAGCGCCTCAATGCCGACATCGAGACGGTCTTCCTGATGGCCGACCCGCGGCACCAGGCCATCGCCTCGCGGCTGGTCAAGGAGATCGCCCGTCTGGACGGCGCGATCGACAGTTTCGTCAGCCCCGCCGTCGCCGCTGCGGTGCGGGCCAAGGTCAAGGGTTAGAGTTTGAAGATCGTCACCGTCGCCGCGCTTTCGCTTTCGCTGTTCGCCGCCGCCCCCGCCATCGCCCAGACGAGCGCCTCCGTGGACTGGCGCACGGTCGCGCCGGAGAACCTGCTGGTCATCGATACGGCCAAGGGCCGGATCCTGGTCGAACTCGAGCCGCGGATGGCCCCCCAAGCGGTCAATCGCATCCGCACACTGGCCGATCAGGGCTTCTACGACGGGCTGAAATTCCACCGGGTCATCACCGATTTCATGGCCCAGACCGGCGATCCCCTCGGGACCGGTCAGGGCGGCAGCGAACTGCCCGATTTGCCCGGAGAGTTCCAGTTCCGGCGGGGTCGCGACGCCGGCTTCGTGCCGGTGACGGCGACGCCGCAGGGCCAGGCCGGCCTCGTCGGTTCGATGCCCGTCGTCACTCAACCCGACGCCCAGATGATGGTCACGGCTGACTTCAAGGCCCGGGCGCATGGGCTGTTTTGCGCGGGCGTCGCGGGCATGGCGCGGGCGACCTCGCCCGACAGCGCCAACAGCCAGTTCTTCCTGATGACCGGCCCGAAGGACAGCCTGAACGGAAACTACACGCCGTTCGGCCGCGTCGTGGCGGGCATGGACGTGGTTCGTGCGTTGAAGGCGGGATCGGAGGCCGAGAACGGGACCGTGGCGGATCCCGATGTGATGACCCGCGCCCGCACTGCGGCGTCCCTGCCGGAAGGCGAGCGGCCGACGGTGCGTGTGGCGACCGGGGCCCTCGTTGAGGCCGAGATCGCGCGCGTCCGCTCCGAACAGGGCGCCGCCTTCGACGTCTGCGACGTCCAGCCGCCGGCCGAGGTGGTCGGGGGCTGATCCACACTGCCGATCATCCTGGGGAGGACACGATGAAGCCGATATCCGCCGTCGCCGCGCTGGCCGCCGCCCTGTTCTGCATGCCGGTCGCGGCGCAGGAGGCCGGCGCGCCGCCGCCGTCGCCTCCGCCTGCGCCGACGCCGGAGACCACCATCGCGGCCACCGAATGGCGCACGGTCCCGGCCGAGAACCTGCTGGTCATCGACACCACCAAGGGCCGCATCCTGGTGGAACTGACTCCCGAGGTCGCGCCGCTGCACGTCGAGCGGATCAAGCTGCTGGCCCGGCGCGGCTTCTACGACAACGTGCCGTGGCATCGGGTGATCGACTGGTTCATGGCCCAGACCGGCGATCCGCTGGGCAATGGCGAGGGCCAGAGCCCCTATCCCGACCTGACCGCCGAATTCACCTTCCGCCGCGACGCGACCATGCCCTTCGCGGCGGTGGCCGAGCCCATGGGCGCGCGGTTGGGCTTCTTCCGGTCGCTGCCGGTGCAGACCCAGCCGGATTCCGCCTTCGCTCTGACCGGCGACGGCAGGGTGCACGGCTGGGGGCTGTATTGCCCCGGCGTCGCCGGCATGGCCCGCGACGAGGGCAATGACACCGCCAACAGCCAGTTCTTCATCATGCGCCAGGTCTATCCGGCGCTGGACAAGCGCTACACGATCTGGGGCATGACGGTGGACGGGCTGGAGGTGGTTCGGTCGCTGAAGATCGGCGATGGCGACAACGGCATGGTCACGGCCGAGCCGGACCGCATGACCCGGATGCGGGTCGCCGCCGACATTCCGGCTTCCGAGCGGCCCGTAGTGCAGGTGCTGGCCGCCGATTCGGCGCGGTTCCGGGCGCTGGTCGACGAGGCGCGGACGGCCCGGGGCGCCGACTTCTCGGTCTGCGACGTCACCCTGCCGGTGCAGGTCACGAACTGAGCGGGATCACCGCCGCCGGCGACGGCGCCTCGGACGGCGGTCTTCGCGCATCTTCTGCAGAAGCAGGCCTTCGCGCAGGCCGCGGTCGGCGACCCTGACCCTTTCGGAGGGCCAGGCGCGCTGCACCGCCTCCATGATCGCCGCGCCGGCCAGAACCAGGTCGGCGCGGTCGGGTCCGATGCACGACTCCGAGGCGCGCCCCTGCGGGCCCAGGGCCATGAGCCGCTCGGCGGCGCGTTCGCAGTCGCCCCGGGTCATCCACAGACCGTCGACCAGATTGCGCTGATAGCGCCGGAGCCGCAGGTGGATGCCGGCGAGACTGGTGATGGCTCCAGAGGTGCCGACCAGATGCGCCCGACCCGCGGCGAACACGTCCCGCAGCGCGGGGTCGACGGGGGCGCACGCCAAGGCCTCGCCCATGTCCGCGACCATGGCTTCATACCAGCCGGTCAGCGCCTCGCTCGCCTCGCCGGTCGGCTCAGGATGGCGCTCGGCCAGGGTGACTACCCCGATGGGGGCGGACATCCAGCTATCCAGCACGAAGCCGCTCCCCGACCGTCTCAGCCAGCTGAGCTCGGTGGAACCCCCGCCGACATCGACGACGAGGACGGCGTCGGCGGTGTTGTCGAACAGGTTGAGGCAGCCCTCGACCGACAACTCCGCCTCCTCGACCGGGTCGATGATGCGTAGCCGCAGACCGGTGCCCTCACGGACCCGGTCGATGAAGGCGGCGCCGTTATCGGCCTGACGACAGGCCTGGGTGGCGACGGCCATCAGGCGGGCCGGCTCGACGCCCTTCTTCGCGACGCGCTCGCCGCACAGGACCAGCGCCTCGTAGGCCCGCTCCATGGCCGCGTCGTCGAGCCGTCCGGTGCGCGACAGGCCTTCCCCCAAGCGGACGATGCGGCTGAAGGAATCGACGACGCGAAAGCCGTCCCGCGCGGGGCGGGCGATCAGCAGGCGGCAGTTGTTGGTCCCCAGATCGAGCGCTCCATAGAGGGGCGCGTCCCGACCCGATGCGCCCGACCCGTCGGAGGCGCCGCCGCGGGCGCGCTGTCCGTCGGACCTGAAACGCTGGGACCGCTGGACGCCGGCGGGGGCGTCGTCGGTCTCCGGCATGGCCGAACTTTCACGGTGGGCGGTCCAATGCGGCGCCCGTCCCGTACAACCTAGACCCGCTCCGTCGCTCGCGCCAAGCACAGGTGACGCGAAAATGAACGGCGCGGCGGCCCTGCCGCTCAGGTTGCAGGGCGCAGTCTGCAGCCATGACCAATGAAACCGTCGCCAAATTCGGCCTGGGCCAGATTGTCCGCCATCGCGAAGCGGCCTTCCGCGGCGTGGTGATCGACGTCGACCCGGTGTTCGCCGGCAAGCCCGGCGATACGGGCGCGATCTCGCCGGATCAGCCCTTCTACCAGGTGCTGGCGCTGGGCGCCGAGGGCGGCTTCATCGCCTATGCGCCCGAGGACGCGCTCGAGCACGACCCGGAGCTGACGGCGGTGACCCGCGAAGCCGAGACCCGCTGGTTCACCGTCGATGCGAAGGGCCGGCACGCCCCGAAGGCCCACGCCATCCACTGACGCTGGCGCGTCCGGCGGCCCGCGCCTAGATTGGCCGAAGGGACCGTCAGAGTCCGCCGGTAGCAGGAGCGCGTCCATGTCCGATTTCGAGCACGTCTTCGAAGCCCCGCCCGAGGGCGCGGCGGCCGACTGGACCATCCCCCAGAACTGGGCCGCCTACACCGACGTCGAGCATCGCACCTGGGACACCCTCTACGCCCGCCAGATGAAGATACTGCCGGGCCGCGCCGCCGACGTCTTCCTCAAGGGCCTGACGGCGCTGGACCTGAGCACCGGCGGCATTCCCGATTTCGAGATCATGAACCCCAAGCTGCAGGCCCTGACCGGCTGGACCGTGGTCTGCGTGCCCGGCCTGGTGCCGGACGAGGTCTTCTTCGACCATCTGGCCAACCGGCGCTTTCCGTCGGGCCAGTTCATCCGCAAGCCGGACCAGCTGGACTACCTGCAGGAACCCGACATCTTCCACGACGTGTTCGGCCATGTGCCGATGCTGACCGACCCCGATTTCGCGGCCTATATGGAGGCCTACGGCAAGGGCGGGCAGCGGGCGGCCTCGCTGGGCATGCTGCAGAACCTGGCCCGGCTGTACTGGTACACCGTCGAGTTCGGACTGATGCAGGACGCCGGGGCCTTGCGCATCTACGGCGCCGGCATCGTCTCCTCGGCGACCGAGAGCGTCTTCGCCCTCGAGGACCCGTCGCCGAACCGGCTGGGCTTCGACCTCGAACGGGTGATGCGCACGCTGTACCGGATCGACGACTTCCAGCAGGTCTATTTCGTCATCGACAGCATCGACCAGCTGAAGCGCGAGACGCTGCAGGACTTCGGCCCGATCTATGACCGGCTGAAGGGCGTCGAGGACATCGCCATCGACGCCATTCTGCCGACCGACCGCGTCTTCACCCGCGGCACCCAGGCCTATGCGGCGAGGGGCGGGCGGTTCGCGGCCTGAACGCCGGCCGCCGCCGACCGCGCCCCAGGCTTGACCCCCAGCAACAGGCCCAGCCAGCCGATCCGGCGCGCCACCTCATAGGTGGCGAGACAGCCGAGGGCGGTGACCGCGATCAACAGACCGGCTTCGACCGCGACCGGCAGGCCCAGCTTCGCCAGGTGGTGGCCGGCGACGACGGTCACGGTCTGGTGGGCGATGTAGAACGGGAAGACGCCGACCGAGAGATAGCGCAGCACCGGTCCGCCGTGGTTCAGCCAGCGCGCCCCGAAGCCGAGAATGGCGACGATGAACGCCCACTGGTCCAGCGCATAGACGGCCCGCATGGCCATGCGCAGGGCCTCGGCGGGAACAGCGTCGTCCGCCCGATAGACCCAGGCATAGGTCGCATATCCGCCCCACACGAGCAGCGCCGTCACGAGCGCCGGCCAACGCAGCCGAATAAAGCCCTGCCGCACTGTCTCGGAGCGAGCCGTGAGGAAGCCGAACAGGAAGGCGGAGAAGCTGAGGGCGTGGTTATACCAGTCGGCGATGAGGGCGTGGTTGATCTCGAAGATCGGGGCCAGCGTCCAACGGATCAGCAGCAGCCACGCCAGCGGCCAGACCACCAGGCCCCAACCGCGGAAGGCGCGATCGGCCACGGCCTGCATCGCAGAGCGGACGCGGGGGAGCGCCAGCAGCGCGGTGAGCAGCAGGCTGTAGATCAGCAGATAGACCACGAACCACAGGTGATTGTAGGTCGGGGTGATCAGGCACTCGCTGCCGGCGCACCAGTTTCCGGAGGCCGTGGCGTAGCGGAGCCAGAAGTTTTCCAGCACGGCGTCATGGGCCGGGTCGGCGACCCCGAGCCCGCGCAGGTACTCGAAAATCTCGTAATAACTCTGCGGCGGCACCAGCACGAACATGGCGAACAGGATCGGCGGCAGCAGGCGCAGGGTGCGCGACCCGGCCAGCGACCAGCCGCCCCGGCCCCGGGCGGCGAGGCTGTCGGCGAGGAAGCGGGTGGCGCAGCCGGAGACGAGGAACAGCAGGGTCAGCCGCCACGGGTTGGTCAGCATCATCACCGGCTCCAGGGCGGCGATCTCGTGCGTGCTCTTCACGTGCCAGTCCCACGGCACGTAGAACATGCCGACGTGATACAGGATCAGCAGCATGAAGGCGCCGACGCGGATCCAGTCGAGATCATGGCGGCGGCCGGTCAGGGCGGGCGAGGCGATGGCGGACACTGGGGGGCTCCATGGCGGATGAGGACCGTCCGACGCTGACCGGGACCGGTGGGCGGCGGCAATCGGCGCGGGCCGCGCGGGGCGCTGGCGGGGACGACCGCGCTGTCGGGGTGACGAACGGCGCGCATCGCGTGACGAGCGGCGGACGCGGCGCCGGGGCCCGGTTCTTCCAGCGGGCCGACTGGCGCGATTTGCGGAGCGGCTGGCTGGTCATTGCGGCGATCACCGCAATCGTCGTGGTGGTCAATTCGCTGACCCATCTCAGCGACCTGCCGCAGATCGACCGCTGGGAGCCGTGGACGTGGGAAATCACCAGCGCGGTCTCGATCCTGTTGTGGGTCTGGATGCCGTGGCTGGCCACGGCCGCGGCGCCGCCGGACGAGGTCGCCGGCGAGGGTTGGCGACCCAAGGTCCGGTTCGCGGCCGTCCATCTGACGGCGCTGCTGGCCTTTTCGGCGCTGCACGTGGCGGGATTCGTGCTGCTCAGAAGCCTCGTCTACGCGGCGATGGACGCCGTGCCGTACGCGTTCGGCGACCGCTTCATCTACGAGCTGCGCAAGGACTTCATCAGCTATGGTGCGCTGGTCGCCACCTTCTGGCTGATCGGCCATCTGCGTCGCCGGCGCGAGGAGCCGGTCCGTCCGGTCAGCTTCGACATCCGGGACGGGGCCCGGATCATCCGGACGCCACTGGCCAAGATCGTGGCGGTGTCCTCGGCGGGCAACTACGTCGAGTTCTGGCTCGCGGACGGGCGGCGACCCCTGATGCGGGCCACCCTGGCGGCGATCGAGGTGGAGCTGGAGCGCTTCGGCTTCGTGCGCGCCCACCGGTCGTGGCTGGTCAACGCCGGCGCGGTCACGGGTCTGCGGCCCGACGGCTCCGGCGACTGGACGGTCGAGTTGGGGTCGGTCGAAGCGCCGGTGTCACGCCGCTATCCGCAGGCGCTGGAGCGGCTGAAGGGCTGATTGTTCAGGCGTCCAGCCGTTTGCCTATCCTGACCAGCGCCGCCGGCGCCGTCGGTCAGGTTCGCCAAAGCTGCATGGCCCCGATGATGTGGACGACGGCATAGACCAGCACGATGGCCGAACTGACCCAGGCGAAAGTCCCGACCGGCGCGCCCGTCGCAATGAGGATCGGGATATAGCCGAGGGCGCGGACCAGATAGAGGGCGCTGATCGCCAGCAGCGCCAGCTTCAGCAAGGGCAGGCGGGGGATCAGACCGGCGCCCGAGAAGGCGTATGCAGCCCAGATCGCCAGTACGGCCGCGATGCCCACGGTGATGAGCGCGGCCTTGGGCGAGCCCTGCTCGGCCAGCCGGACCATTCGCGGCCCGGCGCCGAAGAAGTCGTACCAGCGGGGGCCGCCGATGATGATGGCCAGGTGAGCCAGCGACGCGGCCGCGCTGAGGGCGCCGCCCGCAGCCAGCCATGCGTTGGCGGTCACCCGCCGGCTCGCTGGAAGGGGTAGAAGCCCGCGCCCAGTTCGAGGATCGAGGTCAGCTCGTCCAGCGCGCCGCGGCTCTCGTCCAGCAGGGCCGGATCGGCGAGATCAGCGGGACTGAGCGTGTCGCGGTACCAGGCCGCCGCCCAGATCGACAGCCGGGCGTGCAGCTCGTCGGTCATCCGCATCGCCGGATTGGTCGCGGCCAGTTCGGCCTCGGTCAGGGCGACACGCAGGCGCAGGCAGGCCGGACCGCCGCCGTTGCGCATCGACTGGCGCACATCGACGTATTCGACCCGCCCGATCGGGCCGTTGGAGGCGGCGAGGCTCTCGGCCACCGCGTGGCTGCGGGCGTTGTCGCGCGTCTCGGTCGGGCAGATCAGGGTCAGGCGGTCCTCGCCCGGGAGCCGCACCAGCATGGAGTTGAACAGATAGCTGGAGATGGCGTCGGCCAAAGGCAGGTCGGCGGCCGGGACCTCGACGAAGATCGGCTCGAAGCGACCGTCGGCGGCGTGGCGAATGGCCTCCAGCGTCCGCGCCGTGTGCTCGAAGGCCAGCTCGTGGAAGAACAGGGTCTCCAGCGCGCCGACGCAGACCACGTCATTGTGGAAGGTTCCGCCGGCGATGGCCGCGGCGGACTGGCGGGCCAGGACGACGCCGGACGCGCCGTGGCGGCGGGCGAGTGACTCGGAGGCCTCTCGCGTCTGGCGGGCGGGGTACTGACCCTGCCAGTGCTCCCAGGCCTCGCGGCCCCAGACCAGAAGATTGACTCCCGGCTCGCCGTGGTCGGCGCACAGCCGGACGTGGTTGGCCGCGCCCTCGTCGGCGAGATGGGCCACAGAGGGCAGGGCGTCGTGCACCGCGAACTGGGCCGGGTCGGGGAAGAGGGCATCCAGTGACCGCTTCGTCTGCCGGTGCTCCAGCGAGCGGTGCAGGTTGGTGACCAGATTGGCCGGGGTGAAATGCACCCGGCCGTCGGCGGCGTCGGCGCTGGGCGTCACCGTCGCGGCGTTGGCGGCCCACATCGGCGAGGCGGAGCAGGCGGCGGCGGCGAACGACGGGGCGTCCTTCCATGCCGCTTCCAGCACGGCGGCGTCCGAGCCGGCGAAGCCAAGCGAGCGCAGGAAGGGGATGTTCGGCCGCTCGTGCGGCGGCAGCACGAACTGGGGCAGGCCGAGGTCGGCCAGCCGCTTCATCTTGTCGAGCCCCTGCAGCACCGCCGCGCGCGGGTTCGACGCCTCGCCGGCGTTGAGGCTGGAAGCGAGATTGCCCGGCGACAGGCCCGCATAGGAGTGGGTCGGGCCGATCAGGCCGTCCGCGTTGGCTTCGACGGCGGGAGGCAAGGCGCTCATGAGCCCTCCGGAGCGCGGACCTCCAGGTCCGCAGAGGGGCGATCAGGCATGCGGACGTGGACGTCCGCGCTCCTCAACCCCTTGATCTCGCTCTCGATGCTCTTCACCGACTCGGCCTCGAAACTGGCCACCGGATAGGCGCAGTAGTCGGCGGCGTAATAGGCGCTCGGCCGGTGGTTGCCGCTGGCCCCCAGGCCGCCGAAGGGCATGTCGCCGGCCGCGCCGGTGGTCGGGCGGTTGAAGTTGACCACGCCCGCGCGGATGCGACGGATGAAGCGCTGCCAGTGGGCCGGGTCGTCGCTGACAAGGCCGGCGGACAGGCCGTAGCGGGTGGCGTTGGCCTCGGCGATGGCGGCGTCGAAGGACGCGACCCGGGTCACCGACAGGAAGGGGGCGAACATCTCTTCGTCGGGCACGGCGACGCCGGTGACGTCGATGATCGCCGGCCTGACGAAGGCGCCGGGCAGGTTGCCGACCGGTCCCGAGGCGCGGATCACCCGGGCGCCGGCGTCGATCCGCTCCTGCAGCGCCTTCAGCGCCGCCTCGGCCGCCTTCTGCGAGATCAGCGGCCCGGCATAGGGCTCGGGCGAACTGTTCCACGGCGCAAACGTCAGCCGGTCGCTGAGGGCCGCGACGGCCTCGATGATGGCGTCGCCCTGCGAGCTCTCCGGCACGATCAGCCGGCGGGCGCAGGAGCAGCGCTGGCCGGTGGTGATAAAGGCGGACTGGACCGCGATCCCCGCCACGGCCTCGGCGTCCTCGGCGTCCCACACCACCAGCGGATTGTTGCCGCCCAGCTCCAGCGCCAGGATGATGTCCGGCCGGTCGGCGAACTTGCGGCGGAAGTGGGCGCCCGCTCCCGCCGAGCCGGTGAAGAGCAGGCCGTCGATCTCCTGGTCCAGCAGCGCGGCGCCCGTCTCGCGC
>DASRXE010000074.1:0-3562 GCA_035654315.1 Brevundimonas sp. | reverse complement strand
GGCATGTGCGGCGTCAACACGGGCCTCATCTCCACCGCTGTCGCTCCCTTCGGGGGCGTCAAACAATCGGGCTACGGCCGCGAGGGCTCGATCCACGGCATCGACGAATACGTCGAGATCAAGCAGGTGACGCTGAACCTGCGTTAGGCGTCAGACGCCGTCACTTGCCGTCGCCCTTACGGCAAGGTCTGATCCTTGTGCATTCCTTGGGGGAGGGGCCGATGCGCCATGGACGACTCATCTTCGCCGCCGCCGCCGTCCTGCTGAGCGGCGCCTGCATCGAGACCGACCTTGAAGCGGCGGCGCGACGAGAGCGTGAGGCCGCACAGGCCGGTCAGCTGCCCGGGGCCCTGCCGCCGGAGGCCTCCTGCGCGCGCAGCGTCCTGAAAAACCCCTACTTCGGCATTGCCGACCAGGCGCCGATCGCCGCGATATCAGGCGCAATCCCCTATTCGATACCGGGCGCCGGCGGTCCGCACGCGATCTGGGCCTGGCGCAGCGCCTCGGCCGATACCCCGCGGTGGGAGCGGCTCGAGGTTCCCTCGGCGCTCTACCTGGCCGAGGGTCAGGCCGTCAGCCAGGCGGGCCTGGAGCTCCCCGCGGGCGCCTGGCGTCTGGTCATCGGAGCCTCCGGCAGCGATGATGCGCCAGCGAGCCTGCAGATCGAGTTCGAGGGCGACGAGGGCGGCCCGTTCGAGATCCAGGCGATGGGACCGGCGACGCTCACCATCGGGGAAGTCGAGCTGCCCGAGGGGGTGGAGCGCCTCATCCTGACCGGGCTCGGTCCCGGCGAGGTGCGCCTGATGATGGCGTGCCTTAGCCCTATCGAGTGAGCCGCGCCCGGCGCGGATCTTCGGTCGGCGGGCTTGCCTCAAACAGGCAGCGCCCCCCGCTTGACCACCGTCCGCATGGCCACGCTGGACGACACCCGCGTCACGCCCGGGATCCGCGTCAGTTCGCGCGAATGCACCCGCTCCAGATCGTCGACGTCGCGCACCACCAGCCGCAGCAGATAGTCCGAGCCGCCGGTCATCAGATAGCATTCGACCACCTCGGGCACCGTCGAGACGGCGGTTTCGAAGGCGGTCAGCGACGCCTCTGCCTGGGACGACAGGGTGACCGTCACGAAGACGCTGATCGGCAGGCCGACGGCGCGCTCGTTGATGATGGCGGTGTAGCGGCTGATCACCTCCGCCGCCTCCAGCGCCCTGAGCCGGCGCAGGCAGGCGCTCTCGGACAGGTTCACCGCCTTGGCCAGGTCGGCGTTGGTCATCCGCCCGTCGCCCTGCAGGGCGCGGATCATCTTACGGTCGGTGTCGTCGAGGGCGACGGCGGAAATGGTCTTCAAAGCGGGCCTCGTTCGCAGATTCTGCGACTGTATGCCGTTCACCCGCTGAAAAGAACAGGAACCTGCGCACGGACCCCCGCTAGATTGCCGCGCGACCGAGGCCGCCGCAGAGCGCGCCCGCACCCCGTCGAAAGAGGATCACCATGCGCGTCGGCGTCCCCACCGAGATCAAGAAGAACGAGCACCGCATCGGCCTGACGCCCACGGCCGTGCGCGAATACGTGGCCCACGGCCACAGCGTTTCGGTGCAGAAGGGCGCCGGCCTCGGCGCCGGCTTCACCGACGATGATTACAAGAAGGTCGGGGCGACCATCGTCGCCACCGCCGCCGAGATTTTCGCCAACAACGACATGATCGTGAAGGTCAAGGAGCCCCAGAAGGTCGAGTGGGAAATGCTCCGCGAGGACCAGATCCTGTTCACCTACCTGCACCTCGCGCCCGATCCGGAACAGACCAAGGGCCTGCTGGCCTCGAAATGCGCCGCCATCGCCTATGAAACCGTCACCGACGCCAAGGGCGGCCTGCCGCTGCTGGCCCCGATGTCCGAGGTCGCCGGCCGCATCGCCGTCTTCTCGGCCGCCGAGACCCTGCTCAAGCACAACGGCGGCATGGGACTGCTGTTCTGCGGCGTCCCGGGCGTGGCCCCGGCCCGCGTGCTGGTGCTGGGCGGCGGCGTCGTCGGCCTCAACGCGGCCCGCATGGCCATGGGTCTCGGCGCCGAGGTGGTGGTGCTGGAACGCTCGATCCCGCGCATGGCCTATATCGACGAAGTCACCCAGGGCCGCGTCATCACCCGCTATTCCTCGATCAACGCGATCGACGAGGAGATGGTCAAGGCCGACGTCATCATCGGCGCCGTGCTGGTCCCCGGCGCCTCGGCCCCCAAGCTGATCAAGCGCGAGGACCTGAAGGCGATGAAGAACGGCTCGGTGCTGGTCGACGTCGCCATCGACCAGGGCGGCTGTTTCGAGACCTCGAAGGCCACCACCCACGAGGATCCGACCTATGTCATCGACGGCGTCGTCCACTACTGCGTCGCCAACATGCCCGGCGCCGCCCCGCGCACCTCGTCCGAAGCCCTCAACAACGCCACCCTCCCGTTCGGCCTGGCCCTGGCGAACAAGGGCCTCGAGGCCCTGAAAGCTGACCCGCACCTGGCCCGCGGCCTCAACGTCCTCAAGGGCGAGATCACCTATCCGGCGGTGGCCGAGGCCATGGGCATGGGCTGGAGCGATCCGTTCGGCGTGTGGGCGAAGGGCTGAACTTCCAGAACCCGTGAGAAGAGGCGGCTTCGGTCGCCTTTTTTCTCGGGGGCCGTGTCGCCGGATGCGCGGCAGGGACGTATCATACACCCATGAATTCCGACGCACCCTGGCGATTCCCGGTCATCTTGGTGTTGGCCGCATCGCTCGCGGCCGCAGCGGGCTGGTCCACCGCCGGTCGCGCGACCTTGTCCCCGGAAGATACGACCGCTTGCCGCGCGGTCGTCTGGGTCATGCAGGGCGCCGGCTACGAACGCGACGCAGGCGGCAGCGTCATTCCCGTCGACCGGCGTCCGGACCTGACCGCGCGCGCCGATGCCTTGGCCACCGCGCTCGCAACCGATGAACGCGGGTGGACTCCCCGTGAGAAGGGAGTCCGGCGCGACTTCGGCGAGTCCGCCGCTGCCGACCTCATCTGGCAGACCGTCGAGGGCGACGTCATCCTGCGCGGCAGACTGGGCCCGCTGGCCGACGACTGCGAACGCAAGCTGGGTCTGCGCCTGTAATTCGCCGCGCTTTTCCTACATAAGCCCGCGATGAAGTTCCTCGATCAGGCCAAGATCTATATCCGTTCCGGCAACGGGGGCGCGGGCGCCGTCTCGTTCCGGCGCGAAAAGTTCATCCCCAACGGCGGGCCGGACGGCGGCGACGGCGGTCGCGGCGGAGATGTCTGGGCGGAAGCGGTTGACGGACTGAACACGCTCATCGACTACCGTTACAAGCAGCATTTCAAGGCCAAGACCGGCGGCCATGGGATGGGCCGCAACATGGCGGGGGCGAAGTCCCCGGACGTGGTCCTACGCGTTCCCGCCGGCACGCAGATCTTCGACGATGACGAAAATCTCCTCGCCGACATGACGGCGGTCGGCCAGACGATCGTGCTGGCACGCGGCGGCAATGGCGGCTTTGGCAACCTTCATTTCACCACCTCGACCAACCGCGCGCCGCGCCG
>DASRXE010000073.1:0-2771 GCA_035654315.1 Brevundimonas sp. | reverse complement strand
TCCGCCGTCAGCACGGTCCTGAGCACCGGCGTGTTGCGGATGTAGGCCTGGCTGACGCGCTTCTGTCCTTCCAGCTGGATGTCCCAGAAGCCGTGGCCCGGATCGTCGCCGTCCATCAGGGCCGAGAACACCGGATCGCCGTCGACCCGCGGCGCGCAGGCCCAGACGTAGCGGCCGTCGCGGTCGATCAGGGCGCTGATCGAACAATTGCCGATCGGGGCGAGGTCCAGGTTGGGGGTCATGCGCTCTCCTCGACCGCGTTCAGCCACGCCAGCACGGCCGCCACATCAGGCAGGCCGTAGCGCGCCGCCGTCTCCCGGGCCGGCCCGACCAGCACGCCGAAGCCGCCCAGGGCCTCCGCGGCGCGGAAGCCGTCCTCGTCCGTCAGGTCGTCCCCCAGCATGACCGGAACGGCTCCGGCGAAGGGCGGCTCCCGCATGAAGGCGGTCAGCGCCGTCCCCTTGCTGGTTCCGGGGGTCTTCAGCTCGACGACCAGATTGCCGGCCTGCAGCGTGAGCCCGGTCTGATCGGCGAGGCGGCCCGCCAGCGCCAGCGCCGCCTCCGCCTCCGCCGGCGCGCCGCGATAGTGCAGTCCGGCCGACACCGCCTTGTCCTCGACGATGACGCCCGGCCGCGTACGGGCGAACCGCTCGAAGGCCGCCACCACCTCTCGCACCGCCGGCGCGGCCTCGGCGCGGTGCAGCGAGCCGTCGGCCCGCCGGCGCTCCAGCCCGTGCACGCCGGACGCGGAGGCGGCGCTGGCCTCGGCGATGCGGTCGATTTCGGCGATGGTGCGCCCGCTGATGATGGCGACGCGGTGGTCGAGCCGGTCGGCCACGGCGCGCAGGGCGGCGGTGCGGTGAGGATCCGGGATCACGGCGTCAGGCGTTTCGGCCAGCGGGGCCAGCACGCCGTCCATGTCGAGGAACAGGGCGGGCCGGGGCAGGCGGACGGGCGGCGGCGGCAGATGTGAAACGGCCTCGAGCGGCGCGGACGCGCCGTCGGTGATCAGGTTTGTGGTCGGCATGGCCCCTTCTAACGCAGTCCTGCGGCAAAGGTTGACCCCGGCGACGCAATTTCTCGCATTGCAGCAATCTCCCGGAGGGCGTCGGGCGATTGTGAATCTTCGCCCGATGCGCCACATCGCGGGGATGACTGAAGACGCCAGACCCGTCCTGCCCGCCGACCCCGCCGCCATGACGGCGCGCGCGAGAGAAGTCATCCGCCTCAATATCGAAGCCTTGCAGGCGCTCGAGGCGGGCCTTGACGACAGCCTCGCCCGGGCCTGCGAGATCATCCTGTCCCGGCCCGGCTACCTGGTCGTCACCGGCATGGGCAAGTCCGGCCATATCGGCGGCAAGATCGCCGCCACCCTGGCCTCGACCGGGACCAATTCCTTCTTTGTGCATCCGGCGGAGATGAGCCACGGCGACCTCGGCATGCTGCGCAAGGATGTCACCCTGCTGGCCATCTCCAACTCGGGCGAAAGCCGCGAGTTGCGCGACCCGCTGATCTTCTGCCAGCGCGAGGGCATTCCGGTCATCGGCATAACCCAGCGCCCCAACAGCTTCCTCGGCCGCAACTCGGCAGTCTGCCTGACCCTCCCCCAGGTGGCCGAGGCCTGCCCCAACGGCCTGGCGCCCACCACCTCGACCCTGATGACCCTCGCCATGGGCGACGCCCTGGCCATGGTGTTGATGGATCGCCGCGGCTTCACGGCCGAGGAGTTCGGCCTGCATCACCCGGGCGGCAAGCTGGGCATGAGCCTGCAGAGCGTGCGCGACTGGATGGGCGACCGTCCGCCGGCCCCCGCGACCGTGGGGCTGGACGCCGCCTTCGCCGAGGTCGTCTCGGCCATCACCGAGGGCCGCAAGGGCGCCGCCGCCGTGCTCAATCCGGACGGAACCCTGGCCGGCATCGTCACCGACGGCGATGTGCGCCGAACCTTCTCGCGCGGCGACCTGACCGGCCTGACCGCCGCCGACGTGATGAGCCCGCGCCCCAAGGTCATCGGCCCCGACGCGCGCATGAGCGACGCTATCGACCTGATGACCCAGAACAAGATCGCCACCCTGCTGGTCGTCGAGGACGGCCGGCCGCTGGCCATCGTCCACATCGCCGAACTGATGCAGGCGGGCTACGTCAGCTGAGCTTCGCTCTCGCGCAATGACAGGGCTGCTGAGCGAGGGGTGAGCACGGTCCGGCCGGTCCCTTCCTCACCTCTTGCTCACTGACACTGTCACTCAGTAGGCCGTCCGCCCGTCCACATTCCCCGGCGGCGCATAGCGGCAGGCCAGCACAGACCGCTCTGCGCGCGTTTCGATCGCGCAGCCGACGTGGGTGGTGTCGCGCCAGACCACCTGCGTGTAGTGGCCGACGTCGCTCCATCGTCCGGTCCGGCTGACGTTGGGAAACACCCCATGGCGGTAGTCCGTCTTCTCGGCGATCCATTCGCCCACCATCTCCTCGGGCGTCCAGACTCGCCCGCCCCAGCCGGTCCACAGGTTCTCGCCATGTCCGTGCAGCGCCGGGTCGTGGGCGAAGCGGTTGCTGCCGATCAGTTCGCGCGCCCAGACCCGCGCCTCCGCTTCCAGATTGTCGGCCCAGCGCAGCGGCGGAACGCCGGCGCGGACGCGTTCGGCGTTGTGCGCCGCCAGCAGCCGGGCTTCGACAGCGTCCGAGGGCGGCGCCTCGCGGGGCGGCTCGAGCGGGACCACGGCCCTTGTCGCCGGCGGCGTGTTCTGCACGAACAGCGGCGTCGGGGCGCAGGC
>DASRXE010000072.1:0-6392 GCA_035654315.1 Brevundimonas sp. | reverse complement strand
GTCCTTGCCCATCTCGCGGAAGTGGCGCTTGACCGCCTCCCAGGCGCCGCGGGCGGTGATGCCCATCTCCTTGTGGTCGTAGCCGGCCGAGCCGCCCGAAGCGAAGGCGTCGTCCAGCCAGAAGCCATAGGAGGCCGAGACCCCGTTGGCGATGTCGGAGAAGGTGGCCGTGCCCTTGTCGGCGGCCACGACCAGATAGGGATCGTCGCCTTCCCAGCGGACCACGTCCCGCGGCGGGACCACCGACCCGTCGGCGGCGATGTTGTCGGTCACGTCCAGCATGCCGGACAGGAAGCTCTTGTAGGCGCGGATCGCCTCCTGCTGCTGGGCGTCGCGGTCGCCGCCGGCGCGGACGATGGCCGGCAGGTTCTTGGGCACGAAGCCGCCCTTGGAGCCGACCGGCACGATGACCGCGTTCTTGACCTGCTGGGCCTTGACCAGGCCGAGCACCTCGGTGCGGAAGTCGTCGCGGCGGTCCGACCAGCGCAGGCCGCCGCGCGCCACCGGGCCGAAGCGCAGGTGGACGCCCTCGATGTGCGGGGCGCAGACGAAGATCTCGCGGTAGGGCTTGGGCAGCGGCAGGTCGTCGAGTTCGCGCGAGGCGATCTTGATCGAGATATAGGGCTTCGGCTCCCCGTCGGGGCCCGCCTGATAGTAGTTGGTGCGCTTCACCGCCCCGACCAGCAGGGCCATGCGGCGCAGGGCCTTGTCGTGGTCGAGGCTCTTCACCTCGCGCAGCAGATCGACGATGCGGCGATCGAGTTCGGCGACGGCGGTTTCGCGCGCGCCGGCGTCCAGGCCGGCGGCCGGATCGAACCGGGTCCGGAACAGCTCGAGAATGGCCCGCGCCACCGCGGGATACTGCCGCAGGGCCTCCTCCTGCACCGCCTGGCTCGGATCAAGTCCGGTCTGCTGGCGGTAGCGGGCGAGGGTTCGGATCAGCGCCGCCTCGCGCCAGCCGACGCCGAGCTCCAGCACCAGCCGGTTGAAGCCGTCGCTCTCGGTGCGCCCGGTCCACACCGCCGAGAAGGCCTCTTCGAACGGCTCGCGGACGTCGTCGAAATGCAGGCCGCCGCCGCGCGGATCCTCGAGCAGGAATTCGTGCACGTGGATCTGCGGATCGCCCAGCGGCGACAGGGCGTGACCCCATTCCTCCAGCGTCTTCAGCCCCATGTCGGCGAGGATCGGCAGCACGTCCGACAGCGGCACCGCCGCGCCCCGCCGGTAGAGCTTGAAGCGGAAATTCAGCGGCCCGTCCTTCTCCGTGCGGAAGGCCCGCACGGCCACCGGCTCGCCGCCGTCGCTGAGGCCCGACTCGTTCAGCCGGTCCGCCGCCTGCAGGTCGCGCACCGCCTCGTTGGCGTCGTAGCGATCGCGGTAGCCGGCCCCGAAGGCCCACGCCCAGCGGGCGCTCAGCGGCCCGACCTGGACGTCGTCGACGTCCGCCTGGCGCAGCGCGCTCTCGAAACGGTCGACCCAACCGCGTCCGGCCTCGGCGATCTCGGCGTCGAGCTCGGCAAGGTCGGGACACGGATGATCCCCCGGCGTCACCCCGATGATGTAGTGGATGCGCACCAGCGGCTGGTCCGACAGTTGCGGATACCAGGCCGACAGCCGCCCGCCCCAGGCGTTGGCCAGGATGCGGCCGATGCGCTCGCGCAGGCCCGGGTTGAAGCGTTCGCGCGGGATGAAGGTCAGCACCGAGACGAAGCGGTCGAACGGGTCCTTGCGCGTGAAGCTCTTGATCCGCGGCCGGTCGTGCAGGTGCAGGATGCCCAGCGCGATCTCCAGCAGCTCGTCCTCGCTGATCTGGAAAAGCTCGTCGCGCGGATAGTTCTCGAGGATGTTCTTCAACCGCTTGTGGCTGTGCGACCCGGAGACCTTGCCCGCCCGCGCCAGGGCGTTGGCCACCTTGCGGCGCAGCAGGGGCACCTCGGTGGCGGTCTTGTCATAGGCCTCGGCGGTGAACAGGCCGACGAAGCGCGTCTCGCCCGAGGGCCGGCCGTCGGCCCCGAACCGCTTGACCCCGATATAGTCCATATAGGCCCGGCGGTGGACCCGCGAGCGGGCGTTGGCCTTGGCCACGGTGACCGGCTCGGACAGGTTGAGCTGCTTCTTCATCGACCGGGTCAGCACCGCCGGCTCGTTGGCGCGGCGCAGCACCGTACGGTCCGGATCGGCCAGCACCCCCAGCCCGTCGCCCGACTGCGACAGCGGGGCCTCGGCCTGGTAGCCGCCATCCTTCGTGCGCGGATAATCGTAGTCGCGCGCGCCGAGGAAGACGAAATGATCCGCCTCGAGCCAGCGCAGGAAGGCCAGGTTCTCGGCCAGCACGTCCGCGTCGACGCCGGGCACCCCGGCTTCCAGATGGGCGATCGAACGGGCCATCAGGGCGTTCATGGCGGCGTGATCGGCGACGGCGGCGCGCACGTCGGCCATGGTCGAGGCGAGGCTTTCGCCCAGGGCGTCGCGCCGCTCCTGCGGCACCGGGTCCATGACCACCACGATCAGCGAGGTGCGGACCCCGTCCATCTCGACGATCGGGTGGAACATCGACCGCACGGTGACGCCGGCCTCGGCCAGTTCGCCCATGACGCTGTCGACGAGGAAGGGCCGGTCGTCCTGGATCAGGGCGATGCTGTCGTAGCCGGTGGCCCGGCCGTCGGCGCCGGTCAGCGGCCCGAGGGTGATCAGGGCGGCCTCGCCCGGCCGACGGCTCGCCGCCGAACGCCACACCGACGCCAGCAGCTGGGCCAGGTCGGCGCCGCCCAGCTCCGGGGTCTCGTCGGCGAGGTAGTCGTCATGCGCCTGGGCGAGATAGGAGCGGGCCGCCTCGCCGTGCGGGCCGCTGACCGCGGTGGCGAAATTCGCCTCCAGCGCCTCCAGGGTGATCGCCTGAGGGACGGTGGGGGCGGAGGCGCCGGGCATGAAGGGTCTCTTCGAGGAACGCGGCCCGCGGGGGCCGCCAGAACGTCGTCAGACTAGGCCGCTTCGCCGCTTCGGCAAGCCGCCCGTCCCGACCCGGGTCCACTAGGACAGGCGGCGGGCGGCGGGAAGCCCCAATTACGCCGCAGGCGGGGCCGCAGGCGGCGCCCCTGTCGACCGTAGTCCGGAAACGACTAGGCCGCCGGACTTTCGCCCGGCGGCCTGTTCGGACCGGCGCCCAGGAGGGGGAGGGATGGCGCCGATCTCGGCGCCGCGGCTTGGGGGGGAGGGGGGCCGCGGCGACAGGATTGAGATAGGCGTCGCTTGTGGCCAATCAAGGGCGCTGACGGCCCTCAGTCCGCCCTGGCCTGCGGCGGGTTGACGCGGCGGCGGCGCGTTCCTTCTCGTCCTCCTCCTCGGCGTAGGGCTCGCCGTCGCCGGACAGCAGGATGGCCATCCAGCGCGAGCCCTTGAACTCCGCCAGGATGGCCATGGCCATGACCGCCAGCGGCGTCGACAGGAACATGCCGACCACCCCCCAGACCTTGCCCCAGAACGCCAGCGACAGCAGCACCACCACCGGATCGATGTTCTGGTTGTCGCCCTGCATGCGCGGCTGGATCACGTTGCCGCTGATGAACAATATGGTCTGCAGCCCGGCCAGCAGCACGGCGGCCTGCCAGTAGGTCTCGAACTGCACCAGGGCGAACAGCGGCGGCGCCAGGCCGGCCACCGCCCCGCCCAGCACCGGGATGAAGCCGACCACGAAGATGACGAAGGTCCAGAACTCGGCGTTCGGCAGTCCTACGGCCCGCATCAGCAGCCAGGCGCAGGCGCAGATCAGGGCGCCGGTGACGGTCTGCACCCACAGATACCCCTCGACGCCGCCACGGACCCTCTGGAACACCTCCACGGCCTCGCCCCGCGCCACCCGGTCAGGGAACATGCCGACCACCTTGCGCCGGAACCCGGCCTGCGACGCCAGCAGGAAGGCCAGATAGATCAGCACGAACACCGCGCCCGTGACCACGCCCTGGGCCTGCCGGGCGACGATGGCCAGATAGCGGCCCACGTCGATGCGGCCGATCAGGTCGCTGACCGTCGGCGGCGCCTCGACCACCCCGGCCACCCGGTAGACATCGATGAGGATCTGGTCGAGCCGCGGCCCGATTCGCGCCACCACCCCGGTCGACTCGTCGAAGAAGCCCGCCGCGCCATAGACCACGATGCCGATCGAGGCGAAGAAGGCGAGGATGACCACGAACAGGGCCGCGGCCCCGGCCAGGTGCGGGGGCACCGGCGTCCGCTCCTCGATGAACCGCTTCACCCCGTCGATGGCGATCAGCAGGAAGATGGCCATGGCCAGCGGCGTCAGGATGTCCCTGAGCCAGTAAACCGCCGCGCCCGAGGCGACCACGGCGATGGTCACCACGGCGTTTCGGCCCACGGTCGATGTCGGCAGGCTGATCGGCGCTTTCATCGGCATATGGTCAAGGTCTCCGACGGCGCCGTCAATCGGCCTTGAACCGCCGCGCTGGCCGGTAGAGCATGAGCGCCGAACCGGTGCAGGAGTTCCCCCCGATGACTGGCCCGTCCGACGCCCCCGCCGGCCTGTTTCTCGGCCAGTCCTCGAGCGACGGGGCGGCGCAGCGCGAGCACCTGCTGTTTCACCGCGCCAACCGTCACTGCGTCGTGGCCGGCGCCACCGGCACGGGCAAGACGGTCACCCTCCAGATCATGGCCCAAGGCTTCTCCGACGCCGGCGTGCCGGTGTTCTGCGCCGACGTGAAGGGCGACCTGTCGGGCATCTGCGTGCCCGGTTCGCCCAATGAAAAACTCACCGCCCGCGCCGAAAGCATGGGGCTGATGCTGCAACCGGGCGCGGCCCCGGTGGTGTTCTGGGATCTCTACGGCGAGAAGGGCCATCCGATCCGCACCACCGTCAGCGAGATCGGCCCGCTGCTGCTCGGCCGCATGCTGAACCTCAACGAGGTGCAGGAGGGGGTTCTGTCCGTGGTCTTCCACGTCGCCGACACCGAAGGCCTGCTGCTGCTCGACCTCGACGACCTGCGCGCCCTGCTGGTCCACGTCGGCGAGAACGCCGGGCGCATCGGCCGCGAGGTCGGCCATGTCGCCGCGGCCTCGATCGCCGCCATCCAGCGCTCCATCCTCCAGCTCGAACAGCAAGGCGGCAAGGCCTTCTTCGGCGAGCCGGCCCTGCGGCTCGAGGACATGATGCGCACCGGCCTCGACGGCCGCGGCCAGGTCAATGTGCTCGACGCCACCCGGCTGATGGCCAGCCCGCGCCTCTACGCCGCCTTCCTGCTCTGGCTGCTGTCGGAGCTGTTCGAACAACTTCCCGAGGTCGGCGACCCCGACAAGCCCCGCCTCGTCTTCTTCTTCGACGAGGCCCACCTGCTGTTCAACGACGCCCCCGACGCCCTGCGCGAAAAGGTCGAACAGGTCGTCCGCCTGATCCGGTCGAAGGGCGTCGGCGTCTATTTCGTCACCCAGAACCCGGCCGACATCCCAGACAGCGTCCTGGCCCAGCTCGGCAACCGCATCCAGCACGCCCTGCGCGCCTATACCCCGACCGAACAGCGCGGCCTGAAGGCGGCCTCCGACAGCTTCCGCCGCAACCCCGCCTTCGACACCGCCGAAGCCATCCAGTCGCTGGGCGTCGGCGAGGCCCTGGTCTCCACCCTCGACGAGAAGGGCGCGCCCAACGTCGTGGCCCGTACGATGATCCGGCCGCCGGACAGCCGCCTCGGCCCGGCCACGGACGCCGAGCGCGCCGCCGTCATGGCCGCCAGCCCGGTGCGAGGCCTCTATGACGTCGCCGTCGACCGCGAGTCCGCCGAGGAAATCCTGATGGCCCGCCGCGGCCAGGCGGACCAGGCCGCCGCCGACGCCAAACCCGCCGTGGCTCGCGCGAAAGCCGACGCCGCCGCCGCCAGGGAGGCCGAAAAAGCCGCCGCCGCCCGGGCGAGGGAACAGGCCCGCGCCCGCGCTCCGGCCCGCCGCCGTTCCAGCCGCGAAACCCCGATCGAGGCGGCGACCAGGTCGGTGCTCCGCACGGCCGGCTCCACCCTCACCCGGGAGCTCCTGCGCGGCCTTCTGGGCGGCCTGCGGCGGCGGTGAGCGCAACCGCGCCGGACACCGCCCCCACGTCTCCTCTCCCGTTGCGGAGAAGGACGCGCATCGAGGCCATGACGCTGTGCTTACATTTCGCGGATCTATAGTCGGGTTCAGAAAATATTCCCCGGCCTTTCCAGACACATCGCAGATTCTCGAGCCAATCTTCCCGCCACAGGAAGAACCGCTCGTACAATGCCTGCATCCCGTCGCGGGGGGAGGGCGTCTGGCGCCAGGGCCAATCACGTGCGGCGGGGTGCGATCGAGCGGGAAACGTCGTCCTGTAATCGTCGCCCGGACCCTGTTGCGGCGAAGACCTGCGGCAGCGGAAT
>DASRXE010000071.1:0-10669 GCA_035654315.1 Brevundimonas sp. | reverse complement strand
CGGACCCGCCGATGACGCGCGCATCGACATCGCCCGCATCGAGGGCCAGGTGAAGGCCTCGGCCGTCAAACAGGTTTCCGACTTCGTCGACAGGCATCCTGACGAGAGCGTCTCGATCCTGCGCAGCTGGTTGCACGAGGCGTGAGCGTGCGCGGCGGCGGCAAGAAGGCGATCACCGACGCGTCCAAGCTGACGGGTCCGGAAAAGTCGGCCGTGGTGCTCCTGGCGCTCGGCGAGGACCACCTGGCCCTGTGGCAGGCGCTGGACGAGGAAGAGATCAAGGAACTGTCCTCGGCCATGGCCGGCCTTGGCACCGTCTCGTCCACTGTCGCCGAGGAACTGCTGATCGAGTTCGTCTCGGGCCTCTCAGGCTCCGGCGCGATCATGGGCTCGTTCGAGCAGACCCAGCGCCTCCTCGCCAACTTCATGCCCGAGGACAAGGTCGACGGGCTGATGGAGGAGATCCGCGGCCCCGCAGGCCGGACGATGTGGGACAAGCTCGGCAACGTGAACGAGGCCGTCCTCGCGAACTACCTCAAGAACGAGTACCCGCAGACGGTCGCGGTGGTGCTCTCCAAGATCAAGTCGGAACATGCCGCCAGGGTGCTCGGCGCGCTGCCCGAGGACTTCGCGCTCGAGTGCGTGACGCGCATGCTTCGCATGGAGCCGGTGCAGCGGGAAATCCTGGACAAGATCGAGCAGACGCTCCGCACCGAGTTCATGTCGAACCTCGCCCGCACCTCCAAGCGCGACAGCCACGAGATGATGGCGGAGATATTCAACAACTTCGACCGCCAGACCGAGGCCCGTTTCATCGCGGCCCTGGAGGAGCGCAACCGCGAGAGCGCGGAACGGATCCGGGCGCTGATGTTCGTGTTCGAGGACCTCTCCAAGCTCGACCCGGGCGGCGTGCAGACCCTGCTGCGCGCCGTCGAGAAGGACCAGCTGGGCCTGGCGCTCAAAGGCGCCTCGGACGGTCTTCGGGAGATGTTCTTCTCCAACATGTCGGAACGCGCCGCGAAGATCATGCGCGAGGACATGGAGAGTATGGGGCCAGTCCGCCTCAAGGACGTCGACGCCGCCCAGATGGCCATGGTCCAGGCCGCAAAGGACCTGGCGGCCAAGGGCGAGATCATGCTGGCCGGCGCCGGCGGCGACGATGAGCTGATTTACTGATGGCCTCCTCAGCCCCCCGCAAGTTCGGCTTCGACACAGTGTTCGACGATGCCGGCCGCGTGATCGCGTCCGCGCCGCGGCCGAAGCGCATGTTCACCGCCGATGAGGTCGAGGCCGCCAAGGCGGCCGCCTTCGCCGAAGGCCAGCGCTCGGTCGTGGCCGTGGCCGAGAGCGAGGCCGCAGCGGCCCTCGCACAGATCGCGCAGCACGCAAGGGCGGCCCTGTCGGCGCTGGCCAAGGTGGCGCACGACCACCGCGTCTCGTCGGCCGACCTCGCCCGGGCCGTGGCCCGCAAGGTCGCGGACTCCGCGCTCGAACGGTTTCCGGAAGCTCCGATCGCCGCGGCCATGACCGAACTCGCCCGCGAAATCGAGGCGGCTCCCAAGCTGATGGTGCGCGTCGCACCGGACCTGCTCGAGAAGGTGCAGGCCGAGCTGGAGCGGACCGCCCAGGCGATCGGTTTCTCGGGCGCCATCGTCGCCCATGCCGAAGCCTCCCTTCCGCCTGCGGCCTTCCAGCTCGACTGGGGCGAGGGCAGGGCCGCATTCGATCCGGAAGCCGCCGCAGCCCGCATCGCCGCGGCCCTCGAAGAGGCGCTCGCCGCCGAAGGCCTGCACGCCGAACCCCTGATTCCCGCAAGCGAGGCCGACCATGGATGACCAGGATCCCCAGGACGCGGCGGCGCCCGCCGCCGGGCTGGAGCTGAACGAATTCGAGCCGGGCTCGGGCCTGGGACCCACCGACCTCGGGGCCGAGGACAAGTCCGCGACGGACCTCTCGCCGGTGTTCGACGTGCCGGTGAACATCTCCGCGGTGCTCGGGCGCGCCCACATGTCGGTCGCCCAGCTCCTGCAGCTGGGATCAGGCTCGGTCCTGGAGCTCGACCGCAAGGTCGGCGAAGCGATCGACATCTACGTCAACAACCGGCTGGTGGCGCGCGGCGAGGTCGTCGTCGTCGAGGACCGGCTGGGCGTGACCATGACAGAAATCATCAAGACCGAAGACAGCAACGCCTGACGGCGTCGATCCGGGCCCGCGGACGCGGGTCCTCGTGCGTAGAAGATTAAGGGAGAAGACCCATGCGGCTTCTGGTGGTTGGCAGACTCAGCGGACAGCTGGCGACGGCGGTGAAGATGGCCATGGCGCACGGCGCCAAGGTCAGCCACGTCGAGCGCGGCGACCAGGCGACGGAACAGCTCCGGCGAGGGCAGGGGGCCGACCTGCTGATGGTCGACTACCGCGTCGACATCGCCGCCCTGATCGCGGCCAACGAGGCCGAACGCATCCATGTGCCGGTGGTCGCCTGCGGGGTCGACGCCGACGCCGTGGACGCCGCCAACGCCATTCGCGCCGGGGCCAAGGAGTTCATCCCGCTTCCGCCCGAGGCCGATCTGATCGCCGCCGTGCTGTCGGCCGTCGCCGACGACGAGCGCCCGCTGATCTCGGCCGATCCGTCAATGAAGCACGTCATCCAGCTGGCCGACCAGGTGGCCCGCTCGGAAGCCTCCATCCTGATCACCGGCGAAAGCGGCGTCGGCAAGGAGGTCATGGCCCGCTACCTGCACGCCGGATCGAAGCGCGCCGACAAGCCGTTCATCAGCGTCAACTGCGCCGCCATCCCCGACAACCTGCTGGAATCCGAGCTGTTCGGCCACGAGAAGGGCGCCTTCACCGGCGCCATGGCGCGCCGCATCGGCAAGTTCGAGGAGGCCGACGGCGGCACCCTGCTGCTGGACGAAATCTCCGAAATGGACGTCCGCCTGCAGGCCAAGCTGCTGCGCGCCATCCAGGAGCGGGTCATCGACCGCGTCGGCGGGACCAAACCGGTGCCGGTCAACATCCGCATCATCGCGACCTCGAACCGCGACCTGGCCAAGTCGGTCGCCGAGGGCGCCTTCCGCGAGGACCTGCTGTACCGCCTCAATGTCGTGAACCTGCGCCTGCCGGCCCTGCGCGAGCGTCCCGGCGACATCGCGGTCCTGGCCGATCACTTCGTCAAGAAATACGCCGCCGCCAACGGCGTGCCGGTGCGTCCTATCTCGGCCGACGCCAAGCGCGCCCTCATCTCGCATCGCTGGAACGGCAACGTCCGCGAGCTGGAGAACGCCATGCACCGCGCCGTGCTGCTGGCGGTCGGGCCCGAGATCGACGCCGACGCCATCCGCCTTCCGGACGGCCAGCCTTTGACCGCCGGCGCCCACGGCGCCGCGCCGGCTGACGCCGGCCCCGCCGGCCGCGCCGCCCACGTCGCCGACACCGTCACCCGCGCCCACGTCGGCCAGACCGTGGCGCAGATGGAGAAGACGCTGATCCTCGACACCCTGTCGCACTGCCTCGGCAACCGCACCCACGCGGCCAACATCCTCGGCATTTCGATCCGCACCCTGCGCAACAAGCTGAACGAGTACGCCGACGAGGGGACCAGCATCCCGGCCCCGCAATCGGGCGTCGCCGCCGCCGGCTACGCGGCCTGAACATGACTCTCCGCACGGACCGCAGAAGCGTCCTGACCGGCCTTGGCGCGCTCGGCGTCGCCGGCTGCGTGCGGGCCGAGCCCGCCCCTCAGCAGGTCCCAAGCGAGCCCGAGGCCTTCGACCTGTCCGCGCTGGAGCGCGACAACGGCGGCCGCCTCGGGTTCGTCGCCCACGACACGGGTTCGGATATCCGCCTGGCCTGGCGCGGCCAGGAACGGTTCGTCTACTGCTCGACCTTCAAGGCCTTCCTCGCCGCCGCCACCCTCCTGCGGATCCAGGCGGGTGAGGAGCGGCTGGACCGCCAGATCCCGATCACCGCCGCCGACATGACCCACCATGCCCCTGTGACCGAACCTGCCGTCGGTGGGTCGCTCAGCGTCGAGACCTTGATGAAGGGCGCGGTCGAGGTCAGCGACAATCCGGCCGCCAACCTGTTGCTGAAAGCCATGGGCGGACTGGAGCCGATGCGGGCCTTTTACCGCTCACTTGGCGACGACAGCACCACGGTCGATCGCTTCGAGCCGATGATGAACCGGCTCGACGGCGACAAGGACACCATCATGCCGGAGAATTCGGCGGCCAATCTGAAGCGGCTGCTGGTGGACGCCGATACGCCCCTGTCCACGGAGCACAAGGCGCTGCTGCTGCGCTGGATGGTCGACTCGCCGACGGGAGCAGACCGGCTCAAGGCTGGCGTTCCGGCCGGCTGGACGGTGGCGCACAAGACCGGCACCGGCGGCTACGGCCCGACCAACGACATCGGCGTCCTCTATCCGCCGACGGGTGCGCCGCTGATCGTCGCCGCCTACTATCACGCCACGCGTGAGGCCCCGGCGGCTCGCAACGACGCCGTCATCGCCGAGGCCACGCGTCTCGCTCTGAAGGCGCTCGGCCGCGCATGACCGACATCCCCGCCCCCACCATGATGAAGGACGGCATGGCCCGGCCCAGCGGGCGCGACATGCTTGGCTGGATCGCGCGCGGCGAGGTCGGCATGGCCGTCGGCGTTATCGGCGTCATCCTGCTGCTGATCCTGCCCATCCCCGCCTTCCTGATGGACATGCTGCTGGCGCTGTCGCTGGTCTCGAGCGTGCTGATCTTGATGACGGCCGTGATGATGAAGAAGCCGCTGGACTTCGCCATCTTCCCGACCGTCCTGCTGGTCTCCACCCTGTTCCGGCTCGGCCTCAATCTGGCCTCCACCCGCCTCGTGCTCAGCCACGGCCACGAGGGGCCCGGCGGCGCCGGTCAGGTGATCCAGGCCTTCGGCTCCCTGATGATGGGCGGCAGCTTCATCATCGGCATCATCATCTTCGCCATCATTCTGGTGGTGAATTTCGTGGTCATCACCAAGGGCTCGACCCGCATCGCCGAGGTCAGCGCCCGCTTCACCCTCGACTCCATGCCAGGCAAGCAGATGGCCATCGACGCCGACCTGTCGTCCGGGCTGATCACTGAGGACCAGGCCAAGCTGCGGCGCAAGGAACTGGAGCAGGAATCGACCTTCTTCGGGGCCATGGACGGCGCCTCGAAATTCGTCCGCGGCGACGCCGTCGCCGGCCTGATCATCGTCTTCATCAACGCCATCGGCGGCATGCTGATCGGCGCCGTCCAGCACGGCATGCCGATCGGCGAAGCGGCCAACGCCTATATTTCCCTGACCATCGGCGACGGTCTCGTCACCCAGGTGCCGGCCATCATCATCTCCATCGCCGCCGGCTTCCTCGTCTCGAAGGCGGGCGTCGAAGGCTCGGCCGACAAGGCGCTGGTCGCCCAGCTGGCCACCAACCCGGTCAGCCTCGGCGTCGTCTCCGGCGCCGCGGGCCTGATCGGCCTGATCCCCGGCATGCCGCTGCTGCCCTTCGCCGCCCTCGCCATCGGGACCGGCTTCATGGCCTGGCGGCTGGGACGCCAGCGGCTCAAGCCCAAGCCCACAGAGGCCGAACTGGCCGCCACCGCCGCCAGTCCGAAAGAGGACGTCGAGGAGCCGATCGGCACCGCCCTGACCATCGACGAGGTCAAGATCGAACTCGGCTATTCCCTGCTGTCGCTGATCAACGACCTGGAAGGCCGCCGCCTGACCGATCAGGTCCGCGCCCTGCGCCGCTCGCTGGCCCAGGAGTACGGCTTCGTCATGCCCTCGGTGCGCATCCTCGACAACATGCGCCTTGGC
The DNA here is from genome assembly GCA_035654315.1 of Brevundimonas sp. GTDB lineage: Bacteria > Pseudomonadota > Alphaproteobacteria > Caulobacterales > Caulobacteraceae > Brevundimonas. The sequence continues at coordinate 4,846 of DASRXE010000071.1, read as the reverse complement.
ACCCAGGGCTACGCCATCCGCATCAAGGAGATGGAGGCCGGCTCGGGCGAAGTCCGTCTCGGCTCGCTGATGGCCATGGACCCCGCCGGTCGTCAGGTCGAACTTCCCGGCGAACACACGCGCGAACCCGCCTTCGGCCTGCCGGCCACCTGGATCGACGAAAGCCTGCGCGAGGAAGCCACCTTCCGCGGCTACACCATCGTCGATCCGTCGACGGTGCTGACCACCCACCTGACCGAGATCCTCAAGGAGAACATGGCCGAGCTGCTCTCCTACGCCGAGGTGCAGAAGCTGCTGCGCGAGCTCGGTCCGGAAGAGAAGAAGCTGGTCGATGAGCTCATCCCCTCGGTCGTCACCGTCACCACCCTGCAACGCGTCCTCCAGTCGCTGCTGCGCGAGAAGGTGTCGATCCGCGATCTCGGCGCCATCCTCGAGGGCCTCGCCGAGGCCGCGCCCCACACCTCATCGGTCACCACCCTGGTCGAGCACGTCCGCGCCCGTCTGGCCCGCCAGCTGTGCTGGCAGCACAAGGGCGACGACGGCGCCCTGCCGATCGTCACCCTGTCGCCCGACTGGGAGCAGGCCTTCGCGGAGGCGCTGGTGGGGCAGGGCGAGGACAAGCAGCTGGCCATGGCCCCGTCCAAACTGCAGGACTTCATCCGCGCCGTCCGGGACGTGTTCGAGCGCGCCGCCATGGCCGGCGAGACCGCCGTCCTGCTGACCGGCCCCCAGGTCCGCCCCTACGTCCGCTCGATCATCGAACGCTTCCGCGGCCAGACCGTGGTCATGAGCCAGAACGAGGTCCACCCAAGGGCGCGGCTGCGGACCATCGGCACGGTCTAGAGCGAAATCGGTTGAGTTGGACGCAGTCGAACCCGGCTCAGATTTCGCTCCGCATTGGAACTGGACCATTTTCTGGATTCAGGTCGATTCGACCTGAAGCAAAAATGGTCTAGTCGACGGCCGTCCAGCCCCCCGCCGACGCCTCCCGCGCCACGCCATTGGCCGGCCGCGCCACCAGTCCCGACTGGGTGATCCACACCTCGTAGCGCGCCCCGTCGGCCATCGGCATATAGGCGCCGCCGCCGTACAGGGTGTCGACCGCATCGACGTATTTCCGGTATTTCCGCGCCGTGTCCCAGGCGCTGACGCTCCACGGCATCCAGTCCGGCCCCTCGTCGCCGCCCGCCAGCGGATGCACGCTGCGCGCCCCGTTGATCTCCTGTTCGATCGAGCGATAGCGGCCCGACAGCCGGTCCAGCCGGTACTGCGCATCCAGCCCCAGCACGTTGGCCCACGGCTTCCACTTCAGCACCTGGGCCTCGATCCGCCACTCGTCGCCGTGCAGCGGATACAGATTGCTGACCGCCGGCGCGTCCTCGCCCCGCTGCGGCTGCATCACCGTCGCCTCGAAATACTGCGGACCCAGCTGCCGCGTCTCGATGGTGGCCACCGGCCGCTCATGGGTCAGCCGGGCATAGGTCTGCACATCCAGGCCCAGCAGGGTCGCGATCATGGCCGCGGCGATGAAGCCCGCGCCGCCGACCCCGCCCAGCAGGCCGCCGAAGAACCGCCCCCGGAACAGGGCGCCCAGCCCGCGGAACAGCAACACCAGCCCGACCAGCCCGACCAGCGCCGGCGCGATCCACCACCACCAAACCATATCGACACTCCCACCCTGCCCGGGACGATCTTTACCCTAAATCCGCGGAATGGGGACGGTTTCCCTCCGCACGCGACTGGACAGGCCAAAACGCGGCGCTAATGCTCGCGCCTGATGTTTCCGGATCTCCGTCCGTCCCTGCCGGCCCTTCTCCAGTTCGCGCGGACGCCGAGCATCGGGCGAACCATCGTGTCCCTGCTGGCCGGGGCCATCGCCCTGCTGCTGCTGGTCAACGTCGCCACCTTCGTCATGATCCAGCGCACCGCGGCCTTCAACGACCAGGTCGAGCGGTCGCAGCAGGTCCGCCAGGCCGCCGGCGCCCTGCTCCTCTCGCTGGTCGACGCCGAGACCGGCCAGAGAGGCTTTCTGCTCTCCGGTCGTCCCGAACTCCTCGACCCCTACATCCGCGCCGAGGTCGCGGCGCCGGAGCGGATGCGCGAGCTCGAGCGGCTCACCGAGGGCGACACGGAGCTCGGCCCGCACGTCGCCGCCATGCTGGAGGCGGCCCGCGACAGGCTGGTCGAGCTGGAACGCGCCGTCACCCTGTCGCGCACCGGCCGGACCGGCGCGGCGGTCCAGCTGGTCCGCGCCGGCGAGGGCGTGGCCCAGATGGACGCGATCCGGTCCGGCATCGCCGCCATTGAGGAGATCGAGAACCAGCGGCTGGCCTCGCGGACCAGCCAGTCGGAGCGCGGCTCGCGCCTGACCCTCTGGACCAACGCCCTGGGCGGCCTGCTGATCGTGGTTCTGGCGGGCATCATGGTCTGGCTGGTGGGCCGCTACGTCGGCGAGATCCGGGCCGCCCGCGACGCGCTGGACCGGATGAACGCCGGCCTCGAAACCGAGGTCCGCGACCGCACCGCCGAGCTGACCCTCGCCCGCGACCGGGCCGAAGCCATGCTGCGAGAGGTCAACCACCGCGTCGGCAACTCCCTGCAGCTGGTCTCCAGCTTCATGTCGCTGCAGCAGCGCCACCTCGCCGACGAGGGCGCGCGCGCGGCCCTCAAGGAATCCCAGGCCCGGATCGAGGCCGTGGCCCATGTCCATCGCCGCCTCTACACCTCGGACGACATGGCCTCCGTCGCCATGGACGAATACCTCGAGGGCCTGATCGCCGAACTGGGCAAGTCGCTCGCCCCCGGCGCCGGCTCCCCGACCCTGACGCTGAAGGTCCACCCCCTGACCGTCTCGACCGACCAGGCGGTGTCGATCGGCGTGATCGTCACCGAACTGGTCACCAACGCCGTCAAATACGCCTACCGTCCCGGCGAGGCCGGCGAGATCCGGGTCACCCTGGAGCCCGACGCCCGCAAGGGCCGCGCCCTGCTCACGGTCGAGGACGACGGCCCCGGCCTCGGCGACGGCCGGCCCCGCGGCACCGGGCTCGGCGGCAAGATCATCTCGGCCATGGCCTCGGGCCTGCGCACGGCGGTCGAATACGACCCGTCCCACGCCGGCGCCCGCGCGCGCCTCGCCTTCGACCTCTAGCGGCTCACCGGTTACAGTCTTCCCATGCTTCAGTTCGGCGACCGCGACCCCGCTCTCGACTACCGGCTCCGGCCGACAGCCTTCGGCCTGGTCTTCCACGACGGCAAATTGGCCTGCGTCCGCGTCGATCGCGGCGCGAGCAGCTATTACGACCTGCCCGGCGGGGCCATCGACGGCGACGAGACCGGCGAACAGGCCCTGGTCCGCGAGTTCGTAGAGGAGACGGGCATGGCCGTCCGCCCCGTCGCCCGCATCGCCGAGGCGGCCCAGTATTTCCGCAAGTCCGACGGCGCCCCGATCAACAACATCGGCGCCTTCTGGATCGCCGAACAGCTCTCGCTCGATCCCGCTTCGAAGGTCGAGCCGGACCACGAACTGGTCTGGCTGCACCCGCACACGGCCCTGAACGAACTGCGCCATGACGCCCACGCCTGGGCCGTCGCGGTGTGGCTGAGACGAAAATGAGCGGTCCCCAAGCGTCGCCTTACGGAACATCCGACTGATCCCGCTCGCTTTCCTGACCCCGCCGCCGATCCGGCGGCTCACCAGGAGCGATGTTGATGCCCGATCATGACCGAGTCGAAGGCGCCGCCAGGAACATGGGCGGCAAGGCCAAGGAAGCGGCCGGAGACGTCACCGGCGACGAAAAGCTGAAGGCCGAAGGCAAGGCCGACCAGGTCGAGGGCAAGGTCCAGAACACCGTCGGCGGGATCAAGGACACGCTGCGCGACGACAAGCGGCACTAGGATCATCCCTCCGCCGGTCTCGAGAGAGGCCGGCCGAAGGGCGTCGCTCTCAGTGGTTGCCCAACAGCGGAATGGCCGGGGCGCGATCGGTGCACCGTTCGTGATGGGTCCGCCGGCCGTCCGGCGCCGTCGACCCGATAATCTCGCAGCGCCGCTCCTCGGGCACGATCCGGGCAGACGGGATGGAGCGGATGGGCCGGGGCCCCAGATCGGCGTCGAGCTTCAGCGCATCGGGGAGGGCGTCGCCGAGAGCGACCGACAGCGTCCGCCGCACGCGCAACTGGCACGCCTCCAGCGTCTCGGTCCGGTCTCGGATCAAGGGACTGCACTCGGCCCGTTCATAGCCGAAGGGATCGGCGCGGGCTTCCTCGGGCAGGGTGAAAGCGGCCTGTTGCGATAACACGGCGGCGACGACGGCGACGATCATGACGGGTCTCCAATGTCCGTCGCCAGCCTGACACAGGAACCTGCGGTTGTCTGCTCCCGAGAGGAAAATGGGTTGAGTTGGACGCAGTCGAACCGGCTCAGATTTCGCTCCGCATTGAAACTGGACCATTTTTTGGGTTCAGGTCGATTCGACCTGAAGCAAAAATAGTCTAGTCGTCCCCGCCCAGCCGGATGCGCAGTCCTTCCTCCGGCGGCTCGCTCCCGTCGGCGGGCCGGCATTCCTCGGTCCAGATCACGCCCCCCTCGCGCTGCGCCCGTGGGCGGGTCTCGCAGGTCCGGTCCACCAGCCGGGTCGTCGCCGGGCCCGACCGGCTGGGCGCCCCGCATTGCAGGGCGTAGCGGTCGCCCGCCGCCTCCTGCCGGCACTGCTCCGCCGCGGCGCCCCCGGCCAGTCCGACCGGCAGCGCGTCGCCCAGATTGGCGGCCAGGGCGCTGCGCACCCGCGCCTGACAGGCCTCCATGCTCTCCTCCGCCTTGCGCACCAGCGGGCTGCATTCCGATC
>DASRXE010000070.1:0-2250 GCA_035654315.1 Brevundimonas sp. | reverse complement strand
GCGCTGATCTCGGACACCGCGTCGACGTTGGAGGCTTCGGTATAGCCCTGCAGCAGCTCGCCGAAGCCGACCTCGCCCGGCGAGCCGACGTTGGCCGGGCCCGAGGCGGCCGTCTCCAGCAGCAGGTTGTCACCGATGGCTTCCAGGCCGGCCTCGTTGAAGAAGCTCGCCAGCTCGATCTGGCCGACGACCTGCGGCTCGGTCTGGCCCTGGGTGATGACCTGGACCTGGCCGGCCTTGGAAATCGACACGTCGATGGCGTCCTGCGGGATGGAGATGTTCGGCTGCACCGCATAACCATCGTCGGTGACCAGCTGGCCCTCGCCGTTGACGGAGAAGTTGCCGGCCCGCGTGAAGGCGGTCTCGCCCGACGGCATCAGGATCTGGAAATAGCCCCGTCCGTCGATGGCGATGTCGTAGCGGCTGCCGGTCTGGGTCGGCGTGCCCTGCTCGGTGATCCGGTAGACCGAGCCGGCCTTGACGCCGGCGCCGATCTGGATGCCGGTCGGCACCACCGTCCCCTGGCTGGACGACTGCGCGCCCATGCGCTCGACGTTCTGGTACAGCAGGTCCTGGAACTCGGCCCGCTGTCGCTTGAACCCGACCGTGTTCATGTTGGCGATGTTGTTGGAGATGACCTCCACGTTCAGCTGCTGGGCGGCCATGCCCGAGGCGGCGGTTCTGAGCGCGCGCATGTCTCAGTGCTCCTTTAAGAGACCCGGCCCAGCCGCTCGACGGCGCGGCGTGACAGGTCGTTGGTGCTTTCCATCATCCGGGTCACGCTTTCGTAGGCGCGCTGGATTTCGATGAGGTTGGTGATTTCGACGATCGGATTGACGTTCGAGCCTTCCAGCATGCCCTGCCGGATCTGCACGTCGTTGGCCGCGACCGGCGTGGCGTTGGAGGCGTTGCGGTACAGGCCGTCGCCGCCCTTTTCGAGCACCCCCAAGGTGTCGAAGCGGACCACCGACAGCCGCCCGACCAGCTGGCCGTTCTGGCTGATCGTGCCGTCGGCGGCCACGGCCGGCTGGCCCAGCAGCGGGTCGAGGATGATGTCGCCGCCGTCGCCCTGCACCGCCGCGCCGCCCTGGGTGGTCAGCCGGCCTTCCGGATCGAGGGTGAAGGCGCCGTCGCGGGTGTAGGCCGGGCCGGCGCCGTCCTGCAGGGCGAAGAAGGCCCCTTCGCCCTCGATGGCGAAGTCGAGGATGCGGCTGGTCTGCTCCAGGGCGCCCTGGCCGAAGTCGCGGCCGACGCCGTTGTCCATGACGAAGCTGACGCCCGGGCGGACGAACTGGTTGCGGGCCCGCTCGCCGACCTCTTCGCCGAGCAGCAGCTGTTCGACCTTGAAGCCGGTCGTGTCCGCATTGGCGATGTTGTTGGCCACGATGTCGAGTTCGCGGCGCAGCGTCATCTGGCGTGACAGTCCAACGTAGGCGGCGTTTTCCACGGGCGGCTCCTTTCGCCCAGACCCTTCGCAACGGGCGTGCCACCGGCATGAATCCAGTCGTGGCGGGCCTTTGAGCGGTCAAGCTTGCGTCGGAGCCCGGCAGTATTTGCCGGTTCTTAGCGCGTCGTTAACCAAAAACGTCTGGAATGGCTCAAGAGATTCCCGGGGCGTGCGCATGTTCAAGTTCGGCAAGAAGAAGGGTGCTGCGGCAAGCGACGACGCCGCCCTGCCGGCTGTCGCCGACGGCGCCGCCGTCGAGGGCGAGCCCGACGCCGCGCCCGCGAAGAAGAAGCTGCCGCTGCTGTTCATCATCGTGCCCGCCGCCCTGGTGGTTCTGGGCGGAGGCGGCGGCGCGGCCTTCTTCCTGATGCAGCCCAAGGCCGCGGCGGCCGAAGGCGGCCACGGCGAGAAGGCCGGCGGTCACGCCCCGGCCCCGAAGAAAAGCGGCGGCCACGGCGCGAGCGACGGCGAGGCCAACCCCGCCCTTGGCGTCATTTCCGACGGCCCCGACGGCGTGGTCTTCTACACCCTCCCGGACATGGTCGTGAACATCCAGTCGCGCGACGGGCGGCCCACCTTCCTGAAGCTCAAACTGACCCTTGAGATGAAGGACGCCGGGCTCGCCCATCATCTGCAGGCCGAGATGCCGCGGATGCACGACATGTTCCAGAGCTTCCTGCGCGAGCTGCGGCCCGAGGACCTCGCCGGGTCCGCCGGCAGCTTCCAGCTGCGCGCCGAGATCCTGCGCCGCGTCAACCTGATCGCCGCGCCCGGCAAGGTCGACGCCGTGCTGATCGAAGAAA
>DASRXE010000069.1:0-7992 GCA_035654315.1 Brevundimonas sp. | reverse complement strand
AGTCTCGGACTTCGGCCTGCAGCTGAAGGCCAAGCAGAAGCTGAAGGGCTATTACGCCAACATCACCGAGAAGCAGTTCGCCGCGACCTATGAAGAGGCGTCGCGCCGCAAGGGCAACAGCTCGGAGAACCTGATCGGTCTGCTGGAATCGCGTCTGGACGCCATCGTCTACCGCGCCAAATTCGTCCCGACCCCGTGGGCCGCGCGCCAGTTCGTCAGCCACGGCCATGTGACCGTCGATGGCAAGAAGGTCGATATCGCCTCGTACCGGGTCAAGCCGGGCCAGGTCATCGAGGTCAAGGAGAAGTCCCGCTCGATGGCGCTGGTGATCGAGGCCCAGCAGTCGTCGGAGCGTGACGTTCCCGACTATCTGGAACTGGGCGACCGCGGCTTCTCGGTCCGCTACGTCCGCGTGCCGGAACTGGCCGACGTGCCGTTCCCGGTGAAGATGGAGCCGAACCTCGTCGTGGAATACTACTCGTCGTAATCGCCGTTTCGACAATGACTGGAAGGGCCCCGGAGTAATCCGGGGCCCTTCTGCTTTCGGGCCGGCTTCCCTTGGCGCGCGAACAGGCGCACATTGGACCGGTTCAGGATTTCGGCGCGGGAGGCCGGGAATGAAGCGGATCTTCACGCTCACCGGCGCGCTTGCCGCCGCTGCGGCCTTGCCGGGCTGCGCCCTCGTGGATCGTTTCACCGGTCAGGAGCCGACGGTCGTCGCCGAGGCGCCGGGCCAGATCGAGCCCGTCCACGCCGCCGCCATCGTGCAGGACCAGGCTGTGTTCTGGGTCAGCTCGAACGGCTGCACCCAGAAGGCGGACCTGACGCCGGTGGTGCGGCGCGCCGGCGACGCCTCGGTGATCACCCTGCGCCGGATCAAGGAAGATCGCTGCCAGAACCCTCGCGCCCAGGGCGTCGAGATGCGCTGGAGCTTCCAGGAGATGGGCCTCGCGCCCGGCAGCCGGGTGTCGGTCGAGAATCCCTACCAGATGCCGCGCGGCTGATCCGTCAGCGGGCTTCGAACTTCGGCAGCATGTCCGGCGGAATGCGGTGCGGCCGCATGGTCGCCGCATCGACCAGCACCCATTCGGAGACGCCCTGGGCGCACAGCCGGCCGTCGCCGTCCTCGATCCGGACATAGCGGTTGAAACGCGGCCCGCTCGGGTCGCCGACCCAGGTGCGGGCTTTCACGTCCGTCGCGTCGGGAAGCAGCGGGCGGAAATAGTCGATCTCGTGCCGCACCGCGACCCACGACCACTTCGAGCGGGTCTCCGCGTCGAAGCGGGCGTTCCAGTGCGCCGTGCCGGCGTCCTGCAGCCAGCCGACATAGACGACGTTGTTGACGTGGCCGTTGTCGTCGATGTGCTCGGGCCGGACCTGCAGCGGGACGACGAAAATCTCGCGGTCGATCCGCGGCTCGAGCTGGGCTTTCGCCATCAGGCGTCGGCGTCGCCGAGGGGCACGCCCTTGTCGGCCAGCAGGGTCTGGAGCTCACCGGCGTTAAACATCTCGCGCACGATGTCCGAGCCGCCCACGAACTCGCCCTTCACATAGAGCTGGGGAATGGTGGGCCAGTCGCTGAAGGTCTTGATCCCGTCGCGCAGGCCCTCGTCCTGCAGGACGTCGACGCCGACGAACGGCGCGCCGACGTGATCGAGGATCTGCACCGCCAGCGAGGAGAAGCCGCAGCGCGGCGCGTCGGGCGTGCCCTTCATGAACAGGACAACGTCGTGGCCCTTCACCGTATCGGAGATGAAGGCGTGGACGGGATTGGCGACGGCTTGATCGGACACTGCAACTGGCCTTTCGATGAAGGCCGTCAGCTAGGGACCCAAATGGGCGGGGTCAAGGCGGCGGTCGGTCTCAGGCGGCCTTGGCGCCGGCGACGCGGGCCATCTCGATCTGGGCGGCGAGGCCCGGCGGCATGTCGCGGTCGGGTACCGTGGCCAGCATGTTGAGCCGATCCATGTCGCTGGCGCGGATCAGGACGCTGGAAACCGACGGATCGGTGAGGGTGTAGGCCAGGCAGATGGCTTCCGCCGGCCAGCCGTGGGTGCGGTGCAGGAAGGCGAAGGTGCCGGCGTGGGCCAGCGGGTTGGCCTTCGTCTTCGAGCCGCCGAAACCGAACAGCCCCTTCTTCGGCTGGTGCGCGGTGGCCGCCTTTCTCGCCGTGTCGAGGCTCTCGGGGAAATAGCCATAGACGAAGATGGCCATGTCCGCTTCCTGGGCGGAGCGCAGGCGCGAGCGGATCTGCCACGGCGAATTGACGTGGAACGGCGTGGCCAGGACGTCGAAGGCGCCGGTCGAGACGTAGGCGTCCATCACCGGGCCTTCGCCAGCGATGCCCAGCAGGCGGACCCGTTCGCTAGCGCGCAAGGCCTTGAGGGCGTTGAGCGTGGACTGGGGCAGTTCGTGCTCGGCCGGCTCGTCGAGGAGGGCGAGGTCGAACCAGCCGAGGCCCGATATATTGAGGGCCCGGTCGATGGCGGAGGTGATGCCCTCGGCCGAGAAATCGCGGTCCGAGCCGCGGCGGCCGTCGCCGGCGCCGAGGGTAAGGGAGACCTGCACCAGCTTTCGGTCGACGTGCTTCAGGGCTTGGCCGAGAATTTCCGCCAGCACCGGGTCGGCCGTTTCGAGGCGATAGCTGTTGATGCCGGATTCCAGCGCCGAATAGATCAGCTCCCGCCCGGCCTCGGGGCCGTGGGCGATGTCACGCGGGCCGAGGCTCAGCGTCAGCGCCGACACCGCCTGACCCGCCTGTCCGAAGGGACGGTAGCGCATGGTTAGTCTCCTGCCGGGGCCGAGGTTTCGAGCGCCAGCGCGTGCAGTTCGCCGCCCATCTTGCCCTTCAGCGCCGCATAGACGAGCTGGTGCTGGCGCACGCGGGGCAGGCCCGCGAACGCCGTCGAGACGATGCGGGCGCGATAGTGGTCGCCGTCGCCCGCCAGATCGTCGATGACGATCTCGGCGTCGGGAAAGGCCTCGGCCAGATGGCCGCGAAGCTCTTCGACAGGCATGGGCATGGGGCGGGCGGTTCTCTCTCGAATTTCGCCGGGCAGAATGCCGTGTAAACCTTAATGGCTGGCTACGGATTGGAGGCGCGGTTCAGGCGGCCATTCGTTCGAGCAGGATGACCGCCTCGCCCTTGTAGTTGGCGCGGGCGTATTCGCTGTAGCCGGCGCGGGCGGCGAGGGCGAGCGAAGGCGTGTTCGTCGGATCGACCATGCAAACTGTCCGGGCTGCGTTAAGCGCGTCGTCGCACCAGGCCAGCGCGGCAGACACTGCCTCGAAGGCCAGCCCCTTGCCGTGAAAGGCGGAGCGAAGGCCCCAGCCCAGCTCCGGTGCGTCGATCGGTGGCTCAAGTATGCGATGGTAGTCGAGCACGCCGACGCTGCCAACATGCTCCCCGGTGTCTTTGAGCCTCAGCGTCCAATTTCCGTGGCCCAGCGCTTCCCAGTGGCCGAGATCGCGGAGCAACCGGAACCACACGTCCTCGCCGTTGAGAGGTTCGGGAAAGATGTGGCGGATGACATCGGGGTCTCCCCACATGGCGCGCAGGTCATCGTAGTCCGACAAGGCGACCGGCGTCAGGGTCAGGCGTTCGGTGATCAGGGTGGTCACATCAATCCCAGTTGCTTGAAACTGGCCACGCCGTCGCGGCCGACGATCAGGTGGTCGTGCACCGACAGTTCGAGCGCGCGGGCGGCCTCGATCACCTGGCGGGTCATCTCGATGTCGGGGCGGGACGGGGTCGGATCGCCCGAGGGGTGGTTGTGGACGATGATCATAGACTTGGCCGACAGCTCCAGCGCCCGCCGCACGACCTCGCGGGGATAGACCGGGGCATGGTCGACGGTGCCGCGATTCTGGATCTCGTCGAGGATCAGCTGGTTGCGGTTGTCGAGGTAGAGGACCCGGAACTGCTCGCGCGGCTCGTGCTGGAGCGACAGGCGGACGTAGGCGAGCAGGGCGGTCCAGGAGGAGATGACGGTGCGCTTGCCGGCCTCCTCGAGCGCCACGCGGCGAGCCACTTCGTGCAGGGCGGTCAGGTCAAGCGCGGTCTCGGCCCCGATGCCCCTGATCCGGCCGCGGGCGTCCTCGGCCTTGACGGTCATCAGGTCTTCCACAGAGGCGGCCAGCACGGCCGCCAGCGAGCCGAACCGGGCCAGCAGGGCCTTGGCGATCGGCTTGACGTCGCCCTGGGGCTGGCTGCGGAACAGGAACAGCTCGAGAAGTTCGTAGTCGGGGAGGTGGGCAAGGCCAGCGCCGCGGGCGCGGTCGCGCAGGCGCTCACGATGGCCGGCGTGGTGGGGCTTGGACGGAGGCGCGGCCGTATCGGTCAAGCGCGCCTCAGAGGCCGAAAGTGGCCAGAATGCCGACGAGCACGAAGGCCGGGAACAGGAAGGGCACTGACACCGAGAACCAGAAGCCCAGGCCGAACATGCGGCGACGGTAGGTCTCCGGCTCCGCCGGCCTGAGGACGATCTCGCTCACTGGCCCGAGAAGATAGAGTAGGTTGGCGACGCCCATGGCGATCAGCCAGATCAACCCCTGCACCAGCGTCAGCGAGACGGAGATGGAGAAGGTGTCGCGGAGCCACAGTGTCTCCACGACGAAGAGACCCCAAGCCAGCCAGCCGGCCGCGGCGAGGCCGAGATTGTAACGAAGGCGACGCGCCTCCCACCATCGCCAGGCATCAGCCGAGGCGGCGGGACGGGAATCGATGCTGGCCGTCATGATCGAGCCTCCCTCTCGGGGCGATCATGCGCCCGTCAGGCGGCGGGCTCAACCGGTCAGAATTTCGGGCGGAACAGCCCCGCCGGGCTGGCGGTGAAGAGCTCGACCCCGTCCTCGGTCACGCCGATGGAGTGTTCGCACTGGGCCGACAGGGACTTGTCGCGGGTGACGGCGGTCCAGCCGTCGGACAGCACCTTCACGTGCGGCTTGCCCAGGTTCACCATCGGCTCGACGGTGAAGAACATGCCGGTCTTCAGCACCGCGCCCTCGCCGCGACGGCCGTAGTGAAGCACATTCGGGCTGTCGTGGAAGATGCGGCCGATGCCGTGGCCGCAGAAGTCGCGCACGACCGACATGCGGTTGGCCTCGACCACCTGCTGGATGGCGTAGCCGATGTCGCCGAAAGTCGCGCCTGGCTTGATGACGGCGAGGCCGGCCTCGAGCGAGTCGTAGGTGACGTCGATCAGCTTGCGGGCGCGGGCGTTGAGGTTTCCGACCGCATACATGCGGCTGGAGTCGCCATGCCAGCCGTCGACGATGACCGTATGGTCGATGTTGACGATGTCGCCGTCCTTCAGAACCTTATCGCCCGGAATGCCGTGGCAAACCACGTGGTTGATCGAGGTGCAGACGGTCTTCTCATAGCCCTTGTAGCCGAGGCAGGCGGGCAGGGCGCCGTGGTCGAGGGTGAACTCGCGGATGCGGTCGTCGATCTCGCCGGTGGTGACGCCGGGCCTGACGTATTCGGTGATCATGTCGAGCGCCTCGGCGACCAGGCGGCCGGCCTTGCGCATGCCCTCGAAAGCCTCGGCGTCGTGGACGCGGATTTCGTGGGTGCGGACGAAGGCGTCGCTGTCCAGTTCGGGGGTCTCGTACATCGGGGGCTTTCGGGTGGGGGCAGGCGGAGTTCAGATGGCCATCATAGCACACAAGCTCAAGGCGTTACGATGACCGTAGAGCCGCGACAGTCTAGCGTTGGGACATGACCGAATCCTCTCCCACCGCCGCCGTGCTGATCATCGGCGACGAGGTGCTGTCCGGCCGGACGCAGGACACCAACCTGAACACCATCGCGCGGTTCCTGGCGGCGCTGGGAATCGATCTGATGGAGGCGCGCACGGTCGGGGACCGGAAGGCGCAGATCATCGAGGCGCTGAACGCGCTGCGGGCCGGGCACGACTACGTGTTCACCACCGGCGGCATCGGGCCGACGCATGACGACATCACCGCCGACGCGGTGGCGACGGCGTTCGGGGCAGCCCTGCCGGAGCATCCGGAGGCGCTGGCCAGACTGGAACGGCGCTACGGCGACGAGTTGAATGCGCCACGGCGGCGGATGGCCCGGATTCCGGAGGGCGGGTCGCTGATCGCCAATCCGGTGACGGATGCGCCGGGCTTCCAGATCGGCAATGTCTTCGTCATGGCCGGGGTGCCGAAGATCATGACGGCAATGCTGGAGGACGTGGCGCCGCGGCTGAGGACGGGGACGGTGGTGCACGCGCGGACGGTGCGGGTCACCGGCGTGGGCGAGGGCGCCGTGGCGGACATCCTCAGCGCGGCGGCGAGGGCGAACCACGATCTCAGCTTCGGCAGCTATCCGTTCGGGGCCGGCACGGTCGGCGAGATCGGCACCAATCTGGTGATCCGCGGGCGGGACCTCGAAGCGGTCGAAGCGGCCGTCGTAGCGTTGCTGGCGGAGCTGGAGATGGCCGGTATCGAGGCGGCGACGGTCTAGCGGCCGGCGCGGCCGGTGAAGGCGTCGACTACCGCCTGATAGGCCGGGTTGGGTCGGCCCGCGGCGTCAAGCAGGAGAGCGCTTTCGTCGGGACGGTTCTTGCCTTCCGCCCGGACCAGCCAGGTATCAATATCGCGCAGGCCCCAGGTGGTGAAGGCGTAGCGCTGGCGTTCGGGCAGGGCCATGAAGGCCTCGGCCAGCTCGCCGACACGGGCGACCTGCTGGGCCCGGCGGTCTGCGGTGGAGCGCAGATCGGGCAGGCCGCCGCCGTCGCGCTGCATCGGGAAGTCCAGTTCCGAGACGTGGATGGGCAGGCCCAGGGACGCGGCGTCGCGCATGAACGTCGTGATCTGGCCGGCCGGAATCTCGATGTTGAGGTGCGACTGGGTCCCTATGCCGCCGATCGGGGCGCCCAGTTTCAGCAGGCGCTCGACGAGGCGGAGGAAGGTCGCGCCCTTGGCCGGGATGTTCTCGAGATTGTACTCGTTGAGAAACAGGACGGCATGCGGATCGGCGGCGCGGGCCTGTTCGAAGGCGCGGACCATGTAGCCGTCCATGCCGAGCGCGCGGCTCCAGTGGCAGTCGCGCAGGCCGTCGCCGTCCTCGGCCACCGGCTCGTTGACCACGTCCCAACCGGCCATCTGTCCGCGGTAGCGGCTGACGAAGGTGGAGATGTAGCGGTCGTATTCGGCGGCGAAGCGGGCGCGGGGGAGGTCGTCGTTGAAGACCTCCGAGCCTTGCGAATACCAGATCAGGGTGTGGCCGTGGACGCGAAGGCCGTTGTCGCGGGCGAAGGCGACGACGCGGTCCGAGGCGGAGAAGTCGTAGGCGAAGCCGGGGCCGAGGGTGCGCTCCATCTTCTGTTCCCACTCGGGGGTCAGCTGGTCGCAGTGGCGCAGCATCTGCTCGACCCAGTCCGGCTGGTCGAGCTGCCAGGTCATGCCGGTGGCGCCGAACGGGGCCGGGACGATGTCCTTCAGGGGCGCGGCGGCGGCTTGCGGCGACGGCTGGGCGACGGCGAAGCGGTCGCAGGCGGCCAGAGCGATGGGGGCCGCCAACAGGGCGCGGCGGTTCAGGCGGTGTGGGTCAGCCCGCACGGCGCCTCAGGCCCAGTTCGTCGAAGGCGGCGGTTTCGCGCTTGCCGGCGGCGATCAGGCGGTTGAGCCGGGTGGTTTCGGCGACGTGCTCGAACTTCTTCAATTCCTCAAAGGCGCCGGTCAGGGCGTCGCGGGCGCCGGCTTCCTCGGCCTCGATCTCCACGGCGTCGGCCTGGGCGGCGGATTTGCGCATCTTCCAGCCGCTCAGATAGGCCTGCAGCAGCAGGCCGGCCTCGGTGTCGCCCCGGGCGCGTTCCTGCTCAATCTCGGCCTCGGCCTCCAGGACGGCGATACGCATTTCGGCGGAGGCCTTGCGGGCGGTGATCTCGGCGAGCCGCTTCTGCAGGGTCTCGACCTCGTAGTTGGAGATGCGGATCAGGGATTGGGCCCAGGCGGTCATGCGGCGTCTCCGGTCATTGGACC
>DASRXE010000068.1:0-3892 GCA_035654315.1 Brevundimonas sp. | reverse complement strand
GCCGCACGTGATTGGCCCTGGCGCCAGACGCCCTCCCCCTGCGACGGGATGCCGGCATTGTAGGTGCGCGGCTTCCTGCGGCGGGAAGATTGGCTCGAGAATCTGCGATGTGTCTGGAAAGGCGGGGGAATATCTTCTGAACCCGACTATAGATCCGCGAAAGGGTAGCACAGCGTCATGGGTCGCCTCACCCCTTCAGCGCCCGTCCGGCCACCACGGCGCCGGCGCCGAATTTGGCGCGCAGGCGGTCGATGGCGGTTTCGGTCTTGAGGGTTCGGGTCTCGGGGGAGTCGAACAGGGCGGAGGGGGCGTCGACGGCGTCATGGACGTCGCCCATGCCGATACCGATCAGGCGGTAGGGTATGCCCAGTTCGGGGGTCATCAGGGCGCGGCCGGCGGCGAAAAGGGCCCGGGCGGTCTGGACCGGCTCGGGCAGGGTGATCCGGCGGGTGACGATCCTGAAGTCGGTGCGGCGCAGCTTGAGCACGATCACCCGGCTGGCCACGCCATCGCGGCGGGCCTTGGCGGCCAGCTTTTCGCACAGGGGCCAGAGCTCGGCCTCGAGATCGACGGCGGTCGTCAGGTCGTCGTTGAAGGTGGTCTCGGCGCTCATGCCCTTGCGCTCCTGGCCCGGATTGACCGAGCGGGCGTCGCGGCCGTGGGCGAGGTCGTGCAGTCGCAGGCCGGTCTCGCCGTAGCGTTTGACCAGGTCGCGGACGTCGGCCACGGCGAGGTCGCCGACGGTGGCGTAGCCGTCGCTCTGCAGGGTCTTGCGGAACACCGGGCCGACGCCGGGCAGGACGCCGACCGGCTTGGGCGCCAGCAGGGCCTGGGCTTCCGAGCCGATGACCGAGAAGCCGCGCGGCTTGTCGAGTTCCGACGCGATCTTGGCGAGGAAACGGTTGGTGGCGAGGCCGATCGAGACGGTCAGGCCGGTCTCGTCCTCGATGCGCTTCTGCAGGCGGACCAGCTGGAGCGCCGGCGGACCGCCGTTGAGACGCTCGGTGCCGGCCAGGTCGATCCAGGCCTCGTCCAGCGACAGGGTCTGGACCAGGGGCGTCAGTTCGCGCACCGCGCCGAAGATGGCGGCGCTGGCGGCCTTGTATTTGGCGAAGTCGGGCTTGATGACGACGGCGTCGGGGCAGGCCTTGAGCGCCTTGAACATCGGCTGGGCCGAGCCGACGCCGTAGAGGCGGGCGATGTAGCAGGCGGTGGTCACCACGCCGCGCTTGCCGCCGCCGACGATGACCGGGACGTCGCGCAGCTCGGGCCGGTCGCGCTTCTCCACCGAGGCGTAGAAGGCGTCGCAGTCGAGGTGGGCGATGGTCAGGTCGGCGAGTTCCTCGTGGAAGATCACCCGACGGGAATCGCAGGCCGCGCAGCGCCCGGCGCGGTGGCCGGCGGTCCAGAGGCAGTCGCGGCAGATGGCTTTCATGCGGTGGGCGGATCCTGTCGGCGGCGCATTATCCGTCATCCGGGCGATTTGCCACACCGCTAACCTTATCTTCCAGCCGCGCGGCTGCACCGCTTGCACCGGGCGGCGTCTTCGCTTCACGTCAACTTAAGAGAACGGCGGCATGGTCTGCGCGTGAAGAAGGCGAGCAAGCCTCCGCGTGCACCGCGCTTCCTACGGGGCAACAGACCGGGTGATGATGTCGAAGACGGTCCTCATCGTCGAGGATAACGAGCTGAACATGAAGCTTTTTCATGATCTGCTCGAGTCCCAGGGCTACAGCACCCTGCAGACCCGCGAGGGCCTGCAGGCGCTCGCCCTGGCGCGACAGCACCGCCCCGACCTGATCCTGATGGACATCCAGCTGCCCGAGATCAGCGGCCTGGAAGTCACCAAATGGCTCAAGGATGACGAGGAGTTGAGCCACATCCCGGTGATCGCGGTGACCGCCTTCGCCATGAAGGGGGACGAGGAGCGGATCCGGCAGGGCGGCTGCGAGGCCTATATCTCCAAGCCGATCTCGGTGATGCATTTTCTCGACGTGGTGCGCAAACACCTCGGCCCGGTCGGGGCGCTCGTCCCATGACCGCGCGCATCCTGGTCGTCGACGACGTCGAGCCCAACGTCCGGCTGCTCGAGGCCAAGCTGACGATCGAATACTATGAGGTGCTGACGGCGATGGACGGCGCCACGGCGCTGGAGATCGCCGCGGCCGAGCGGCCCGACATCATCCTTCTGGACGTGATGATGCCCGGCATGGACGGGTTCGAGACCTGCCGGCGGCTGAAGGCCGATCCGGTGACGCGGCATATCCCGGTGGTGCTGGTCACCGCGCTGGACGGCCGCGAGGACAAGATCAAGGGGCTGGACGTCGGGGCCGACGACTTCGTCACCAAGCCTATCGACGACGTCATCCTGTTCGCCCGCGTCAAGTCGCTGGTGCGGCTGAAGGCGGTGATCGACGAACTGCGCGATCGCGAGGAGACCGGCCGCCGCATGGGGGTGGATTCGGACGGGGCCGGGCGGCTGCGCGGCTCGGGCGGCCGGGTGCTGATCGTCGATGACAACGAGTTGCAGCGCGAGAAGATGCTGACCCATCTGGCCCGCGAGCACCGGCCGGTGGCCGAGGCCGACCCGGCCGCGGCCCTGATCGCGGCGCGCGGGCCGGTCGATCTGATTATCGCCAATGTGGCGAGCGCCGGCTTCGACGGGCTGCGCTTCGTGGCCCAGGCGCGGTCCAGCGAGGCGTCGCGGCGGACGCCGATTCTGGCCGTGGTCGATCCGGCCGACCGGCCCCGCTTGCTGAAGGCGCTGGAACTGGGCGTCAACGACATCCTGCCGCGGCCGGTCGATGGCGAGGAGCTGATGGCGCGGGCGCTGACCCAGATCAAGCGCAAGCGTTACGCCGACTTCCTCAAGGAGAAGCTGGACTACAGCCTTGAGATGGCGGTGACCGACGCGCTGACGGGCCTGCACAACCGGCGCTACATGGCCGGCCAGCTACAGGCCATGGTCAGCCGGGCCGGGCAGGGCGGCGACCCGGTCGCGGTGCTGGTCATGGACATCGACCACTTCAAGGCGGTCAACGACGGCTTCGGCCACGACGCCGGCGACGAGGTGCTGCGCGAGTTCGCGGTGCGGCTGGCGACCAATGTGCGGGCCATCGACCTGCCGTGCCGGCTGGGCGGCGAGGAGTTCGTGGTGGTGATGCCGGGCGCGAGCCTGGAAGCCGCCGCGCGCGTGGCCGACCGCATCCGCCGCGACATCGAGGGCCAGCCCTTCCCGATCATGGGCGGAGCCGAGGGCCTGACCATCACCGTCTCGATCGGCGTGTCGGCCAGCGTGGCCGGCGATACGCCCGAGGCCCTGCTGAAGCGGGCCGACGAGGGGGTGTACGAGGCGAAGAGCCGGGGCCGGAACCAGGTGATTTCGCGGGCGGCTTAGCCGGGCCCTACCGGCTCATCCACGGCTTGGACTTGCCTGTCGCTAGGCTGGCCGCCTGTTCGCGCTGGAAGCGGCCGCCGCGGGGCGGTTTGGGTCGCGCGTCGATGACCGCCTGCTTCAAGCGCAGGGCCCGCTGGATGGGGGTTTCGGGCGGCGCATCAGGCTGGTCGTGGTCATGGTCGGTCATTCCGCAACCTAGCACGCCGGACAACGAAAAACGCCCGGCCATCGCTGACTGGGCGTTTCCTGATTTCGTTCGCCTCAAGTAGCCCGAAGGGCGGTAGGCCCCAAGGGATGCCTTACTTGATCTTGCCTTCCTTGAACTCGACGTGCTTGCGCACGACCGGGTCGTACTTCTTGACGACCATCTTCTCGGTCATGGTGCGGGCGTTCTTCTTGGTGACGTAGAAGAAGCCGGTGTCGGCGGTCGAGTTCAGGCGGATCTTGATGGAAGCCGGCTTGGCCATCGGACAATTACCTTTGCGGACGGCGGAA
>DASRXE010000067.1:0-6832 GCA_035654315.1 Brevundimonas sp. | reverse complement strand
TGGGCGACGGACAGCCCCGACATTCAGAGACCTCGCGACCGGTTACATCCGGCCGACGCCATCTTGCCCGGACGGGGTTAACATCCACTATCCGACACCCGTTCAGGCCTCGGCGGCGGGCAGCTCGAGAACCGCCTTCAGCCCGCCCAGTTCGCTGTCGGCCAGCGACACCCGTCCGTCGTAGGCGCGGGTCAGCTCGACCACGATCGACAGGCCGAGCCCGGAGCCCGGCGTGTTCTCATCCAGGCGGGCGCCGCGCAGCAGGGCGGCCTCGCGCTGCTCTTCCGGCAGGCCGGGACCATCGTCCTCGACGACCACCACCATCTGCCCCAGCCCCGTCGCGCCGGCGGAGACCCGCACCCGGCGCTTCGACCACTTGCAGGCGTTCTCCATCAGATTGCCGAGCAGTTCCTGCAGGTCCTGACGCTCCCCCCGGAAGGCCAGGTCGTCGGGCGCGCGCCAGTCGATGACCACGCCCTTCTCCTCGAACACCCGCTCCAGCATCACCGCCATCTCGTCCAGCACTTCGGCGATTGGGGTGCGTTCGCCGAGCATCTGTGCGCGGGCGGCCGCGCGGGCGCGGCGCAGATGGTGGTCGACCTGGGCCTTCATCACCTCCGTCTGCCTGCGCACCATATCCGGCAACGGTCCCTGTTGGGCGCCGGCCTCGGCCAGCATCACGGACAGGGGCGTCTTGAGAGCGTGGGCCAGGTTGCCGACATGGGTGCGCTGACGCTCCACGGTCTCCTGATTATGGGCCAGCAGCCGGTTGACCTGCTCGGCCAGGGGCTGGATCTCCACGGGATAGCTCCGGGCGATACGCGCCGCCTTGCCCTTGCGGACGTCGGCGATCTCGTTCCGCAGCGCGTAGAGCGGCCGTAGCCCGATCTGCACCTGCAGGAAGACCGCGATCACCAGGCCGAAGCCGAGGATGCCCAGCGCCGTCCAGGTGAAGGTGGCGAACTGCTGGGTGTCACGGTCGATATTGGACCGGTCGATTCCCGCGAGGAACACCACCGGCCGGGTTCCCCCCGGCAGTTGCTTCATGCTGGCGGCTACGCGCAGGGGCACGCCCAGAGGCCCCTCTCCACCGGGCCTCAGACCGTCAGGGTCATTGTAGCTGATCATCGCGCCGCGGGCCTTCGCCAGCCGCTCCGGCAGTTCCGCGGGAATGGTGAGGTTCTCACCCGCCAGCGACGGCGAACGCACGAGAATCCGCAATCGTCCGTCCGCGCCCGGCTCGGCCACGGCCCAGTATTTGCCCTGTAGCGGGCTCAGGGTGCGGTCGTCCTTGACCTCGCCGACCGTGAGCGTTCCATCGGCGCCCGCATTGGTCGCCAGAACCACCTGATCGATGGTGTCGCCCAGGACGTTGCCGAGGCGGCGCAGGGCGGTTTCCTGGTACTGGTTGGTCAGGGCCCAGCCGGTCACGACGAGGGCGAGGATGATCCAGGCGGAGGCAAGCCAGATCAGGCGCCGCGTCAGGCTGCGTCCCGGGCGTCCGAACCACCTGCCCCAGGTTCGCGGCTCGCGCGCCGGCGCAGCGTCGACAGATCCCCCCGAACCGTCGGTCACGTCTCCTCGCTCTCCCCGGGCAGCGGCGTAAGCCGATAACCGAGGCCGCGCACCGTCTCGATCCGGTCGGGACCGATCTTCTTGCGCAGCCGGCCGACGAAGACTTCGATGGTGTTCGAATCGCGGTCGAAGTCCTGATCGTAGAGGTGCTCGACCAGTTCGGTGCGGCTGATCACCCGGCCCTGATGCATCATCAGATAGTGCAGCAGCCGGTATTCCAGCGAGGTCAGTCGGAGCGGCTCGCCGTTGACGCTGGCCCGGGCGGCGCGAGGATCCAGCCGCAGTCCGCCGCAGGACAGGGTCGAGGAGGCGATGCCGGCCGAGCGCCGCAGCAGGGCCCGCAGCCGGGCCAGCAGTTCCTCGGTGTGGAACGGTTTGGTCAGATAGTCGTCGGCGCCGGCGTCGAAGCCCGAAACCTTGTCCGACCAGGCGCCGCGCGCGGTCAGGATCAGCACCGGCGTGGTCTTGCCCTCGCGGCGCCAGCGCTCAAGGACTGAGACGCCGTCGATCTTGGGCAGGCCGAGGTCGAGTACGATGACGTCGTAAGGCTCGGTGTCGCCGAGGAAATGGGCCTCCTCGCCGTCGGCGGCGTGGTCCACGGCATAGCCGGCGTCGGCCAAGGCGCCTTTCAGCTGGCGCGACAGGTCGGCGTCGTCCTCGACAAGCAACACGCGCATTCAGCGTTCTCCAATCACCCGGCCCGAGCGGCCGTCCACCATGATGTCCGCAACGCGACCGCCGGGGTATTCCCAGCGCACCACGATCATGTCGCCGCGATTGCTGGCGCCGAGGAAGCGGCCGGGGCGGCCGGCCGAGGCGCGCTGGACGGCGGCGCCCACGCTGACGCGGGGCCGGTCGTCGGACTGTTCCCGGCGGGACGGCCGCTCGCTCTGGCGATCACGTCCGCGGCGATCGTCCGGGCGCGAGCGGTCGCCGCGCTCCTGGGCGGCGGCGGCGCGACGCTCCTGCCTCGCCTCGGCGCGGTCGCCACGATCCTGGGCCGCCGCCGACATGGGCGCGGCGGCGAGCAGGGCGGCTAAGATATAGACGGGCATCCGGGTCATGGGCGACGGTCTAGGCCCCAGGCTCTGAACGACGGCTGAACGGCGGGTGTAGACATATTTCACCGTTATGGCCGCCCCCTTTCCCGTTGAGACGCGCGCGAAACCAGGCGCATGGATGCGTTGTCACCGACATGAACGCAAGCTGACACAAGCCGTTCAGATCGGGCTCAGACGGAAACTGGTTTTCTCCGTATCAACGCAGCCGGCCCGGCCGCGTCGAACGCGAAGGACAAGACCGATGATGAAGAAAGCCCTCATCCCCTTGCTGGCCATCGCCGCGGCGTCCGTCGCGGTTCCCGCCGTCGCCCAGCACCACGACCGTTATGACCGTGGCGACCGCTACGCGCAGAACCGCGGCGGCTGGCAATCGATCAGCAACCGCAAACACCAGCTGGACCGGCGGATTGACGTCGGCATCCGCAACGGCGCCCTGAGCCGCCGCGAAGCGCGCGGACTGCAGACGCAACTCAACAGCCTGATCCGCCTGGAGCGCAACTATATGCGCGGCGGCCTGACCCGCTGGGAACGCAACGACCTCGACCGTCGCTACGACCGCCTGGCCGTGCAGGTCCGCATCGAGCGCCGCGACCGCGACAATCGTCGCTGGTAGGGCCTGACCTTTCCTCCCCGGAAGGTCCGAGGGGCGTCGTCCGCAAGGACGGCGCCCCTTTTCTATGGGACCAGCCGCAGCCGGCTTTCAATGACGGTGACGGCGCGGCCGCGCAGCAGTACGCGATCTCCGCGGGTCTCGGTCTCGATGTCGCCGCCCCGACCCGGAAACACCTGTCGGAAACGGACGTCTGGCCGTCCCAGCCGGGTGGCGTAGAGCGGTCCGAGGATACAGTGAGCCGAACCCGTGGCCGGGTCCTCGTCGACTCCGCAGCCCGGCGCGAAGAAACGGTCGATCACATCGACGGTGTCGCCGGGTTCCGCATCCGCGCAGACGATCACCTCGCCCGCCTCGCTCGCCTCGCCCTGCAGCGACGCGAGGCCGGCGATATCAGGCCGCAATGACTGGACGGCCGCGGCGTCCGGCAGCACGGCGACCAGATAACGTCCCGCCCAGACCTCCACGGGCTCGACCCCCAGCGCTTCGGCCAGCCCGGCGACGCGACCGGTGCGGCGCGGCATGTTGGCCGGAAAATCCATCTCGTAGCCCTCGCCGACGTGGCGGACGGTCAAGGCTCCGGAGCGGGTGGCGAAGGTCAGGAGACCGGCGTCGGACCCAAGCTCGGTCATAAGCACATGGGCGGAGCCGAGCGTCGCATGTCCGCACAGGTCGACCTCGCGTCCGGGGGTGAACCAGCGCAAGCCGAACCGCGCCGGGTCGGTGGTGCGCAGCAGGAAAGCCGTCTCCGCCTGGTTGTTTTCTTTCGCCAGCGCCTGCATCCAGCCGTCGTCCGGCCACTGATCGAACGGCTCCACCACGCAGGCCGGATTGCCCCGGAACGGGGCGGGGGCGAAGGCGTCGACGGTCCACTGGCGCATCAGGCGATCTCCGGTTCGATGATGGACAGTTCAGGCCATCGGGCCAGGGCGTTCTGCACCGCGCGCGTCCATCCCTTCGCGAGGGGCCGCGCCGGATTGGGCCTCAGGGTGAGGGAGAACACATCCGCAAGTCCGAATGGAGCCGATACACTGACCGCGCTGTCTTCCTCCAGCCGCACGCCCACCGCGAAGGCCGGGGCGACAAAGCGGGCGAGCGCCTCGTCCGTCCCGGTCAGCGCCTCATAGGGTTCGCCGAACTTGCCCTCGAACCACAGATGTACGCGGGCCTGGTTGCGTACCTCGACCATCTCGCGGAACGGCGGCTCGAAAGCGGCGGCGACGCACTTGATGACGGCGTCCTCAGCGTCCCAGCTGACGTCCGGAGCGAAATAGCCGAGATCGTAATCGCGGACGCCATAGCCCGCCGGACGGCCGGTCAAGGCGTTCCAGACGCTCTGGTAGACCGCGCCGGAAAACACCCGCCAGTCGTTGAGACCGAGCTCGCGTACCGTCGTCAGCACATGCATCAGGCCGGAGTCGGCGCGGACGATCGCCGCCAGCCGGGCTTCGAGATCGCTCATCGACGCTCCCTCAGCGGCCAGCCGTGGTCGAGGGGGCCATGCCCCTGCCCCAGTCCCGGCGCCCGCCGGATGGCCTCGGCCACGTAGGCCCAGGCCTCGGCCACGGCCCCTTCCAGCGGCAGGCCCCTCGCGAGTCCGGCGGCGCAGGCGCTGGCGAGGGTGCAGCCGGTGCCGTGGGTGTGGGGCGTCTCGACACGCGGTCCCTCAAGCAGGGTTTCGCCGGAAGGAGTCATCAGCAGATCGACGACGGTCTCGCCCGGGACGTGGCCGCCCTTCATCAGCACCGCGCGCGCCCCCATCGCCAGCAGGGCCTCGCCTGCCCGCCGCTGGCCGTCGAGATCGGCGACGCCGAGGCCGGTCAGCGCTTCGGCCTCCGGCGCGTTGGGGGTCAGCAAGGCGGCGCGCGGAACCATCAGCGCCCGCACCGCCTCAACCGCGGCGTCGGGCAGCAGCGGATGCCCGCCCTTGGCGATCATGACCGGATCGATGATCGCCGGCGCGTCGGAGGTGTCGAGGAGGGCGGCGACGCGCTCGACCACTTCGATGGAGCCGAGCATGCCGGTCTTGATGGCGTCGGCGCCGATATCGTCCAGCACCGCGCGCGCCTGAGCCTCGATGAGGTCAAGCGGCAGCGCGTGCACGCCGTGAACGCCGAGGGTGTTCTGGACGGTGACGGCGGTGATCGCCGTGGCCGCATAGCCGCCCATGGCCGTCACCGCCTTGATGTCGGCCTGTATCCCCGCGCCGCCCCCGGAGTCGGAGCCGGCGATGATCAGGACGCGTCCGAGGGGCGAGGTCATGCCGACGGGATGGCCAATCTGGATCGACTCGGCAACCCGTCTGTGTATATTGCGTCCTGTCTATATTTCTGATACGGAATATTCATGTACGCCGCCCTTCAAGCTCTATCCTAGCCTCACCGCATGGCCATGCTGTCCATGCTGGCCGACGGCGAGCGTCCCGCCGGGGACTTCGTCAACGCCCTGCCCATCGCTCAGCCGACGGTGTCGAAGCATCTGTCGGTGCTGCGCGAGGCGGGACTGGTCACGGTGCGCAAGGACGCCCAGCGGCGGCTGTACAGTCTGAACCCCGCGCCACTGAAGGAATTGGACCTGTGGCTGGCGCGCTACCGTCGCTTCTGGACCGACCGGCTCGATGCGCTGGAGGCGCACCTCGACAAGGAGTTTCCGCAATGACCGAGACCCTGGAATCGCCCGTCCGCCTCGACGCCGAGGCGGGAAGCTGGCGGCGCATCGACGGCGGCTGGGAGCTGCGTTTCGAACGCCGCCTGCGTCACGCGCCCGAACGGGTGTGGAAGGCCCTGACCACCGGCGAGGGACTGGCCTGCTGGCTGGCCGAGGCGGATATAGACCCGGTCCCGGGCGGCCGCATGGAGCTGAACTTCCGCCAGCCGGACCACGACTTCATGCCCGACGTTCCCGAGAAGCGCCGGCAGTCGAACGAGGTGCTGGTGGTGCGGCCCTTCACCCGGTTCGAACATACGTTCGGGAGCAATCCGGAGTCGGTGGTGTCGTGGCGGCTGGAGCCGGACGGGGACGGGACGCATCTGACGCTGGTGCACCGCGTGCCCGAGTCGTGGGAAGGCGCGCGGAGCAACGTCCTCAGCGGTTGGCACCATCACATGGAAGGTCTCGACGATGCGGCCCGGGGCGTGCGTCATCCGTGGTCCTGGGATCGCTGGTTCGCCCTGCGGGACGCCTATGCGGCGGAGTTGGAGACGCGTGCGTGATCGCCCCGATCGCATCCGCCGGCATGCTGATCCGCCGGCCCGTGGCCGAGGTGTTCGAAGCCTTCGTCGATCCCGCGATCACGCGCCGCTTCTGGTTCAGCGAGGGCAGCGGCCGCTTGGCGCCCGGCGCCCGCGTCACCTGGACCTGGGGCATGTACGGCTTCGTCTCGCCGGCCGTGGTCACCGCGTTCGAGTCCGGCCGCCGCATCGCTGTGGACTGGGGCGAGGGCGAGGACATGACCCAGGTGGAGTGGGCCTTCGAGGCGCGCGGGTCGGAGCAGACCTTCGTCACCGTCGCCCAGTCCGGCTTCTCCGGCGATGGAGACGCCCGGGTCGCGGCGGCGCTGGACGGCATGAACGGCTTCACCCTGGTG
>DASRXE010000066.1:0-3246 GCA_035654315.1 Brevundimonas sp. | reverse complement strand
GCTTCTCCCGCTGGGCGGATCAGCCCATAGTTCCGACTCCATGCCCATCCGCCGCCTCCCGCCCGAGACCGTCAACCGCATCGCCGCCGGCGAGGTGGTCGAACGCCCGGCCAGCGCCATCAAGGAGCTGGTCGAGAACGCCCTCGACGCTGGCGCGACCCGGATCGAGATCCAGGCCGTCGGCGGCGGCCTGAGCCGCATCCTGATCGCCGACGACGGGCATGGCATGGCCCCGGACCAACTGGCCCTGGCGGTCGAGCGTCACGCCACCTCCAAGCTCGAGCCCGACGACGCGGGCGACGTCGACCTGCTGCGCATCTCCACCCTCGGCTTCCGCGGCGAGGCCCTGCCCTCGATCGGCTCGGTCGCCCGTCTGACCATCACCAGCCGCCCGAAAGACGGCGGCGAGGCGCATCAGATCACCGTCGAGGGCGGCGACCAGCGCCCGATCGCGCCCGCAGGCTTCCCCGGTCCGCATGGCGCCCGTGTCGAGGTCCGGGACCTGTTCTACGCCACCCCCGCCCGGCTCAAATTCATGAAGTCCGAGCGGGCCGAGGCCATGGCCATCTCCGAGGAGATCAAGCGTCAGGCCATGGCCCATGAGACCGTGGCCTTCACCTTCGACCTCGACGGCCGCACCACCCTGCGCCTGCCCGCCGAGCATCCGGGCGACGGCGGACGGCTCAAGCGGCTCGCCGCGCTGCTCGGCCGCGATTTCGAGGCCAACGCCCTGCTGATCGATCAGGAACGGGACGGCGTCCGCCTCACCGGCTACGCGGGGCTGCCGACCTATTCGCGCGGCAACGCGGGGCACCAGTACCTGTTCGTCAACGGCCGTCCCGTCCGTGACCGACTGCTGCAGGGGGCCCTGCGCGGCGCCTACGCCGACTTCCTCGCCCGCGACCGGCACCCGGCGGCGGTGCTGTTCCTCGAGGTCGATCCCCTTTACGTCGACGTCAACGTCCACCCGGCCAAGGCCGAGGTCCGCTTCCGCGACCCGGCGCTGGTGCGCGGCCTGATCGTCGGCGCCCTGCGGCACGCCCTCGCCGGCGCCGGCCACCGGGCCTCCACCACCGTCGCCGTGGACGCCCTGGCCGGTTTCCGCCCTCATACGGGGACCGCCTTCAGCCCCTCCTCGCCCTCGGCCCAGGGCTGGAGCGGCTGGCAGGGCTGGGCCGGCTCGGCCGCCACCGCCGCGCAGGTCCTACCGGGCCTCAACGAACGCTCGGCCCGGGTCGAGAACGGGCCGATTCCGGGCGGGGAATTCGAAGACGAAATCGCGGGGAATTCGACGACCCGAACCGGTGAAATTGAGGATTTGCGGGACTATCCGCTCGGCGCCGCCCGGGCCCAGCTGCACGGCACCTACATTGTCGCCCAGACCCGCGACGGTCTCGTCGTCGTCGACCAGCACGCCGCCCACGAACGCCTCGTCTATGAGCGGATGAAGGTCCAGATGGCGGCCGGCTCGGTCACCCGACAGGCCCTGCTCACCCCCGAGGTGGTCGAGCTCGATCCCGCCGAGGCCGAGCGCGTCTCCGCCCGCGCCGACGAACTGGCCGAGCTGGGCCTGATCGTCGAACAATTCGGGTCAGGCGCCGTCCTCGTCCGCGAGACTCCCGCCCTCCTCGGCGACACCGACGTCCAAGGCCTGATCCGCGACATCGCCGATGACCTGTCCGAGCATGGCGCCGCCCTGGCGCTCAGCGAACGCCTCGGCGAGGTCTGCGGGACCATGGCCTGCCACGGCAGCGTCCGCGCCGGCCGCGTCCTGTCGGCCCCCGAGATGAACGCCCTGCTCCGCCAGATGGAGGCCACCCCCCACTCCGGCCAGTGCAACCACGGCCGCCCCACCTATGTCGAGCTGAAGCTGAACGACCTCGAAAAGCTGTTCGGCCGCCGCTAGAGCCGCAGCGCCTCGACCACACTTCCCGCCCGGCCCCCGGACACCACCTCGCCGCCGGCGATGGCGTAGACCACGCCGTCCACCGCCGCCGCCGCCAGACCGTGCCGCGGCGTCCGCATCGGCGGCCCGGCCTCCCAGCGGTCCGCCGCCGGATCATAGATCCAAGTCTCCGGAAAAACGCCGCCGCCCCCGCCGCGCTGAAACCACTCGCCGCCGAACGCCACGAGCTTCCCATTCGCCGCCGCCATCGCCAGCCCCCCGCCGACCTGCTGCCCCGTCGCCGGCGAGGGCGGGATCGGGGCCAAGGTGTCCCAGCGGTCCCCCGCCGGGTCGTAGCGGTCCAGCCGTCCCGTGCCGCCGCCGCTGACTGTCCGTCCGCCGGCGACCCAGATCGCCCCGTCCATCACCGCCGCCGCCGCGCTGTTGCGCGCCATGGGGCACGGCCGCGCCGTCTCCCAGCCGGGCGCGCCCGGCACGAGCACCAGATGCCGGTCCGTGTCGGCCTGATCGTTCCACCCGCCGTTGGCCGCGCCGCCCGGCGTGCGTCCGGTGATCAGGTGCGTCGTCCCGCCCAGGCCGACGCCGACAGCCTCCGCCTGCGGCGACGGCAGCGGCGAAATCTCCTTCCAGGCTCCGTCGTTCAGAATCCAGGCCGTGGTCGTATTGGTCCATTCGCCGGCCTCCGACCGCGCGTAGCCGCCGATCGCGTAGAGGTCGTGGTCCGTGGCGACGATCATCGGATGGTGGCGCGGCGCCGGCAGGCTCGGCCCCGGCGTCCAGTGGTCCGCCGCCGGATCATAGAAGGCCACCCGATCCTCGATATGCAGCGGCTTTCCCGGCCGGGCGGCCAGTCCCCCGCCCGTGACGATCCTTCCGCCATGCACGGCGGCGTAGATCTCCTGCACCGGCCACGGCAGCGGCGCGCGCGGCGTCCAGCCGGCCTCGACCTCCTGTGCACAAGCGACGAACGGAACTGCGGCCGAAGCTCCGGCGGCGGCGAGGAAGGCGCGGCGATCGATCTGGGTCATGCAGCCAGCGTGGCGCCAAACTCCTGGCCGCGCCATACCGCGCCCGTCCGCCATGCGCCTCAGCCCGCCGCCGGCGCGACCCTCAGAAACAGCACCCGCGCGGCCCCATAGTCACGCGCGTCCAGCCGCTCATAGCCGGGCGTGTCGATCTCGGGCTCGTCGGAGCCGCGCTCGAACACCACCACGGCTCCCGGCTTCAGCCAGTTTCCCTCCAGCAGCCGGGCCAAGGTCTGCTCACCGAGCCCCTTGCGGTACGGCGGGTCCAGGAACGCGAGATCGAAGGCCTCGCCGTCCGACCCCGGCCGCACGCCC
>DASRXE010000065.1:0-6906 GCA_035654315.1 Brevundimonas sp. | reverse complement strand
CAGCCACATGCTGCTGGCCGCCTTCCTGACCACGGCGCTGGTGGTGGGTGCGGCCTCCGCCTGGCAACTGCTGCGCAATCGCGACCAGCCCGAAAGCCGCATCGGCCTGACCATGGCCGTCGGCCTGCTCGCCGTCGTCGCCCCGCTGCAGCTGCTGGTCGGTCACTGGTCCGGCGAGGTTGCGAAGGAGCATCAGCCGATGAAGCTGGCCGCCATCGAGTCCTACTGGGAGAGCAAGGCCAACCACCCGCTGGTGCTGTTCGCCATCCCCGACCGGGCGACCCAGTCCAACCACTACGAGATCGCCGTCCCGGGCGCGGGGATCATCGTCGCCCCGCCCGACGAGGTGGTGCAGGGGCTCGACGTCGTGCCGCCCGAGGACCAGCCGCCGGTCTTCCTCGTCTTCTGGGCCTTCCGGGTCATGGTCGGCCTGGGCCTGCTGATGATCGGCCTCGGCCTGTGGGGGGCCTGGCTGACGTGGCGGAAGCGGCTGACCGACAATCGCTGGTTCCTGCGCTTCGCCGTGGCCATGGGCCCGGCCGGCTTCATCGCCGTCATCGCCGGCTGGATCGTCACTGAGGTCGGACGCCAGCCATGGGTGGTCTACGGCGTGCTGCGCACCGCCGACGCCGTCTCGCCGGTGACGTCCGGGTCGGTGGCCACATCCCTGCTGATCTACATCGCCGTCTACGCGGTCGTCTTCGTCGCCGGCGCCATCTACATCCTGCGTCTGCTTGACGAGGGTCCCGGGAGCGGCCGGGTCGAGCCGTCACCTGAGGGACTGCGCGCCCCGGGCACGCCGCTCGCCGCCGCACCCGACGAAGCGCCGGGAGATCCGCAATGAGCCTAGACCTTCCCCTGATCTGGGCTGGGCTGATCGCCACGGCGGTGCTGCTCTACGTTCTGCTCGACGGCTTTGATCTCGGCGTCGGCATTCTGTTTCCGTTCTCGCACTCACGCGAGGATCGGGACGTGATGATGAACACCGTCGCCCCCGTGTGGGACGGCAATGAGACATGGCTGGTGCTGGGCGGCGGCGGGCTGCTGGCGGCCTTTCCGCTGGCCTATTCGATCCTGATGCCAGCCTTCTACCTGCCCGTGGTGATGATGTTGGCGGGGCTGATCCTGCGCGGGGTGGCGTTCGAGTTCCGCTTCCGCGGCCAGCGGCGCGGGCGGCCGTTCTGGACCGCCATGTTCGGCTTTGGCTCGATCCTCGCCGCCTTCGGCCAAGGCCTGATCCTCGGCGGCTTCATCCAGGGCGTTGAAGTGTCCGGCGACCGTTTCACCGGCGGGGCCTTCGACTGGTTCACGCCCTACACCCTGTTGGTCGCGGTCGGCCTGGTGTGCGGCTACGCCCTGCTCGGCGCCGCCTGGCTGATGTGGAAGACCACCGACGCCCTGCATGGCGACGCCCGCCGGTGGGCCCTCTTCGCCGGGGTGCTGACGGCCCTGTTCCTCCTCGGGGTCAGCCTGTCGACGCTGGTGGTCCACCCGCAGGTGGCCGAACGGTGGGGCTGGACCGGGGCGGGGCTGGACATGGCCCGCTTCCTGCCGCTGAGCGCCATCCCGGTGCTCGGCCTCGCTGGGCTGGCGATTGTGGCGATCGGCGTCGCCCGCGCCTCGCATGTCTGGCCCTTCATCGGCGCAGTGCTGGTCTTCCTGTCCGGCTACGCGGGCCTGGCCGCCGGCTTCTTCCCCTATGTCGCGCCCTACGCCGTCGACTTCCGCGCCGGCGCCGCGCCCGACAACGCCCTGGCCCTGATGCTGGGCGGCACGGCCTTCATCCTGCCGCTGATCCTCGGCTACACGGCGTGGGTCTATTGGGTTTTCCGGGGCAAGGTCACGCCGGAGGCCGGCTATCATTAGGATCGTACCGCCGCCCGGGCCGGACGAGGCGACCGGTCCGCTGTGGAAGCGGCTGGCGTGGTTCGCCGGCCTCGCCGTCGCCGCGTCGGTCGTCACCGCCGCAGTCGCCTATGCGCTCAGGGCCTTGCCGTTCATGGGCTGAGGCGCGACAGTCCGCCCATGATCACCGCCGTCTCCGCCGCCGCCGCCGTGCTGCTCGCCTGGTCGCCGCAGGCCGCGCCCCAGACCCCGCCGTCCGGATCGGACATCACCAGCAGCCTGAACAGCGGGCCGCCGCGTCCCGCCGAATACCTCAAGCCGGAGCCGGAGCCGGAGCCCCAGCCCGAGATCGCCTCAGCGGCGGTCACGCCGAGTCCGGCTCCCGCGACCTCGCCACCGGCGGAGCCTCGGACCAGGCCGACGCCCGCACCGTCGCCGGCCGCCGCGACACCGGCCCCCCGACCGACGCCATCGCCAGCCGTGGAGAGCCCCCCCGCCGCCGTTCCGGCGGAAGCCGCACCCGCCGCCACACGACCGGCGCCGACTCCGACCCCCGCGCCCAGGCCTCAGCCGGCGCGTCCCGCGCCTGCGCCGGCCGAAGCGCCGCCCCCGCCTTCCGCCCCCGCCGTCACCGTCCTGGATGCGGCGGCCCGGGCCGCCCTGCCGTTCTCGGTCGAGCTGCCGTCAGGGTTCGAGATCGTCACCGGCCGCCCCGGTCCGGACTTTCGCATCTATACGATCCGCCGCGGCGGCAAGTCGTTCGCCATGGTCTATGCCGGCCCGGCGTCGCAGTTTCCAATCTACAGCGGCCAGATGGTCGAGGCCGGCGGTCGTGCTTCCGTGGTCTCCACCGAGGAGGGCGTCCGCCACGCCCGCGAACACCTGTTCCAGCGGCCCGACGCGCCGCGCGAAGTCCACGTCTGGACCATGAGCCTCGACGGCGCCGACCGCGCCCTGGCCGAACGCATCGCCCAGTCGGTGGACGTGCGCTAGACCCGGCGAACCGGCGTGTCGGTCGGACCCAGCCGCACGCCGCGCTGACCGGCGAAGACGAGCACTTCCTGTCCGGCGGCCGCCCAGCGGCGAAGCGTCGACTGGTAGGGCTCGCGCCGCCAGTCGTGTGGACGGGCGGGGTCGGACTCGATGATCAGCCGCGCGCCGCCCTGCTCGCTGTGCAGGACAAAGCCGGCCGTCGTCGGCTTCCAGGTCTCGTCCAGCGCGTCGGTAAGCAGCCACAGGCAGTTGAAGACGCGACAGTCGTCTGGCCGGTCGGCATAGACGGCGCAGCCACCGGACTTGCTGAACTGACGGCACCATTTGCCCGCGGGCTTTTCGAGCGCCGTCACCCCCATCAGCTTGCAGCACAGGCCGCAGTCGCCGCAGCTCTTGCCGGGCGGGGTCAGGTCTCCGACCACACCGCCAACTCGTTGCCCGCCGGGTCGCGGAAGTGGAAGCGCCGTCCGCCGGGGAAGGCGAAGATCGGTTTGACGATCCGCCCGCCGGCGGCCTCGACTCTGGCCGCCATGGCCTCGAGGTCACGGGCGAACAGCACGGGCAGGGGCGTTTGCGTCGCCTCGGCCTGGGCGTCGAAACCGCCGTCCAGTCCTTCGTCGAAGGCCGCGTATTCAGGCCCGTAGTCGAGGAATTTCCAGCCGAAGGCCGCGCCGTAGAAGGCCTTGCTGGCGGGCAGGTCGCCGCCGGGCAGTTCGAGATAGTCGAGCTTGCCGTCCTCACGCATGGATGATGCTCCTGTTTTCGATGGCGGCGGGCATCGGCGGGGGTTCTCGTTCGTGGCTGGAGAAGCGGATCAGTCGCCGAAGGTCACCGTCTGGGCCGTCGAGCCGGGGCGGAACACCACGGTCCGGGTGACACCGCCGATGCGCACATTGACCTGCTGTTCCTGATCGTCGTGCACGCCGGGGAAGAAGTCGAGGTCGACGGTGACCGCGTCGATGTCGCGGTCGGTCGTCTCGCCGGCGAAGTCCACGCGGATGTTGTCTCCGGCGAGATCCGTCCCGGCGTGCCTGACAGGGACGTCCGCCCCGTCCACAGCCACCCGGAACCGCGCGCCCAGATGGGACTCGAGGTCGGCGACCGCGCGCGGATCGTCGAGGCTGGGCTGGGCTTCCGGGGCGATGGTCGGCAGGGCGGGCTCGACGTCGTGAGCGGCGAAGCGGTGGGTCACGCTGACGGCGCCCGAGATCGGGTCGATCTCGACCACCGTCAAGCCGGCATGGCCGCGGTGGGCCATCGCCGGCGTGGCCAGCGCGGCGATCAGGGCGGCGGTCAGGAGAGTGCGTCTGAACATGGTCTCGTCTCCTAGCGGCGGCGAACGCGGGTGGCGGTGGAGTCGGGGCTGACCTCGACGTCGGAGTCGCGCATCCGGTTTTCGCCCGGAGGCGGCTCCGGCGACAGCCGCAGCGAGCGCTCGTCGATACGGCGCGGATAGTAGTTGTTGCTGCGGTCGGCGTCGGCGGTCTCCCACAGCGGGTCGATCTCGGCCCCGGTCAGGGTCTTCGACGAGACGTGCTGCCAGACCACCTCGCGGCTGTCGCGGCGCCAGACCTCGGCCGGAATGCGGATCGTCTCGCTGGAGCCGTCGCTGTAGCTCAGCTTCAGGATCACCGGCATCACCAGTCCGCCGACATTGCGGAAGGTGAAGCGATAGATGTTGTCGTCAAAGCCCTGGGCCGCGCGGCGCTCTTCGTCGGCCCTCCGGGCGGCGGCCTCGGCGTCGCGGCGCTCTTTCGCCGTGACGGTGAAGCGGTCGGTCTCGTTATAGAAGTCCCGCGTCGCCGGATCGCGCTCGATGACCGTCTCGATGCCGGCGTTGTTGGTGATGGTGGTCGGGACCGGCTCGTTGGCCAAGCGCTCGCGGGCGGAGCGGGCGCGGACCTCGGGATCGGCCGATTCCAGAGTCGCGGCGGTGACGCCCTCCAGCGAGATGTCGACGTGGTCGGTCGAATAGAACCAGCCGCGCCAGAACCAGTCGAGATCGACGCCCGAGCTCTCCTCCATGGTGCGGAAGAAGTCGTACGGCGTCGGCCGCTTGAAGGCCCAGCGCTGGGAGTACTCGCGGAAGGCCCGGTCGAAGAGCTCGCGGCCCAGCACCGTTTCGCGCAGGATGACCAAGGCCGTGGCCGGCTTGGTATAGGCGTTGTTGCCGAACTGCAGCAGGCTGTCCGACTGGGTCATCACCGGCACCTGGTCCTCGCTGACCATGTATTCGACGATGTCGCGGGGCTCGCCGCGCGAGGGGAAGTCCGGGTCCCACAGCTTCTGGGCCTGGTACTGCAGGAAGCTGTTCAGCCCCTCGTCCATCCACGTCCACTGGCGTTCGTCCGAGTTGACGATCATCGGGAAATAGGTGTGGCCGACCTCGTGGATGACCACGCCGATCAGGCCGTTCTTGGCCCGCTCGGTATAGGTCAGGGTCCCGTCGTCCGCCCGCACGGGCCGCGGCCCGTTGAAGGTGATCATCGGATATTCCATCCCGCCGACCGGGCCGTTGACCGACTGCGCCGTGGGATAGGGATAGGTGAAGGCGAACTGGTTGTAGACGTCCAGGGTGTGGGCGATGGCCTTGGTCGAATAGGCGTCCCACAGCGGCCGGGCCTCCTTCGGATAGAAGGACATGGCCATGACCACCGGATGTTCGGCGCTCTGTTGATCGACGCCCATGGCGTCCCAGATGAATTTCCGGCTCGAGGCCCAGCCGAAGTCGCGCACGTTGTCGGCGCTGAAATTCCACGTCCGGGTGCCCGACCGGGCCGGGCGCGCCTCGGCGGCGGCGGCTTCCTGCGGGGTGACGATATAGACCGGCTCGTCGGCGGTGCGCGAGCGGTCGAGACGGGCGCGCTGTTCGGCGCTGAGGATGTCCGGATTGGTCAGCACCCCCGTCGCCGCCACCACGTGATCGGTCGGCGCGGTGATCGAGACGTCGTAATCGCCGAACTCCAGCGTGAACTCGCCCGAGCCGAGGAACTGCGCGTTATGCCAGCCCTCGTAGTCTGAATAGACGGCCAGCCGCGGGAACCACTGCGCCGCCAGGAACAGGCAGTTGCCGTCCTCGTGGGCCTCGGTGAAGCACTCGTAGCCGCTGCGCCCGCCGACCACGTTGGTCTCGGGCAGGGGCAGGGTGAAGTCGATGGTGAAGGCGAAGCTCTGGCCGGTGGCCAGCGGCCGGGGCAGTTCGATCCGCATCATCGAGTCGACGATCGTGAAGGGCAGGGCCTGGCCGCCCGGACCGGTGACCCGCAGGTCGTTGAAGCCGCCCTCCCACTCCTGGAAGCGGCGGATGCGCTGGATCTCGTTGACGCTGACGGTTTCGGAATTGCGGTAGGTGCGGCTGCGTTCGGCCAGGGAGTCGCGGCGGTAGTTCTGCTGGTCCAGCAGAAGCCACAGATAGCCGAGGGCGTCGGGAGAGTTGTTGGTGTAGGTCACCGCCTCACGACCGCTCAGGGTCTGGCGAGCCTCGTCCAGCGACACGTCGATGTCGTAGTCGACCTGTTGCTGCCAGTAGCGGTGGCCCGGCGCGCCGGAGGCGTTGCGGTAATCGGTCGGGGTCGGCCAGTCCTCGCCCTCGAACTGGCGGAACTTGTCCTCGAACGATCCCTTGGACTGGTCGATCGGACCGACGCTCTGCTGGGCCAGCGCCGCCTGCGCCATGAGGGAAACGCCGGCCACCGACGCCAGCAACACACCGATCCGCATCCGAAACACCATCCGTTACCTGAAAGCCCGGCGGACCTTACCGGGCGAGAGCGTGGCCGCAAGGCGGCGGAGATTACACGTGTGTAATCCAGCCGGGCATGACTCATCGCCGCTTGCTTGCAAGCGGTGTGGGGAGGGAGCGGGGCGACCGGGCCTCGCCCGGTGCAATCGTGATAACCGTTTCGACGAGACAGGACGCCCCGCGCGGTCGTTTTCCACACGCCGTCCGGCTGGCGGCCCGATTGAGGCCTTGCCGGGGCGCGGCGGCGCCATTGCTGGACCCCGCCGCGGGTCGGACATGACCGTACAAGGACGGCATCGGCCCGAACCTCGAGGCGCGCGGCGAGC
>DASRXE010000064.1:0-4650 GCA_035654315.1 Brevundimonas sp. | reverse complement strand
CCTCCGCCACCTACCGCCCCTACGGCGGGCTCGGCGACTACATGGACCTCGGCTATGTGCCCATCGACCGCGAGCCGGAGGCGGCCTCCAAGACCGTCGAATACGCCTACGACGACTGGACCATCGCCCGCATGGCCGAGCGGCTGGGCCGCGCCGACGTGCAGGAGATCTTCGACCGCCGCGCCGGCTTCTGGCGCAACACCTGGGACCCGGAGACCCGCTTCGTCCGCGCCCGCAAGGCCGACGGTTCGTTCCGCGAGCCCTTCGACCCGACGGCGATCAACTACGGAAGCGACTACACCGAGGGCAACGCCTGGCAGTATTCGTGGTTCGTGCCCCACGACCCGGCCGGCCTGATTGCGGCCATGGGCGGCGACGAGGCCACAGTCACCAAGCTCGACGCCATGTTCGAATACGACAACACCGGCCTCGACTATTCCCACGCCGAGGACATCGCCGGCCTGATCGGCCAGTATATCCACGGCAACGAGCCCAGCCACCACGCCGCCTATATGTACGCCTACGCCGGCGCGCCGTGGCGGACCCAGGCGCGGCTCAAGCAGATCGTCGACAGCCAGTACCGCGCCACGCCCGACGGCCTGTCCGGCAACGACGACGTCGGCCAGATGTCCGCCTGGCTGATGTTCACGGCGATGGGCTTCTATCCGGTCGCGCCCGGTTCGGGTCAGTACGTCATCGGCCGCCCTTTCACCGACCGCACCGTGCTCAACCTTCCCGACGGCAAACGCTTCACCATCTCGACCGAGGGCCTGTCGGACGAGGCCCTCTATATCCAGTCCGTCACCCTGAACGGCGCGCCCCTGACCCGCACCTGGATCGGCCACGACGAAATCGTCGCCGGCGGGGAGCTGCACTTCGTCATGGGCGCCGAGCCGAACACCACCTGGGGCGCGCCGGCGGCGGCGCGGCCGCATTCGGTGAGCGACTATGGAGCGGCGCCGTAGGCCTCTCCTACGCCTTCATAAACCCTCGCAGCACATTCGCCTCGGTGCTCAGCACCAGCCGGTCCAGATCCACCCGCTTCGGCTGCGCGAACATCAGCCAGTAGTATTTCATCTGCTCCGACCACCAGTAGCCGGGGCAGTTGTCGCCCTGGGTCATCGGCCGCGTGGTGATGTCGGCCAGCGAAGTGTAGCCATACGCCGCCTTCGAGGTCGCCTTCATGTTGCGGTAGTGCACCGCCGTGAGCGCCCGGTAGCGCTCGTCCCGGTCGCCCTGCCACAGGTTCAGGCAGGCGTCGGCGAACTCGGGCCGCAACCCGGTGCGCACCCCGCGCGGCGTCCCCGTCCGGACGTCGATCGACTCCGGGATGATCGTGTAGCGCGCCTGCATCGCCTCAAACGACGCGAGGAAGTCCTCCCCCTCCGCCCGGAAGCCTGCCTGTCCCAGCAACCCGGACAGATACCCGCCCAGCACCGTCTGCGACGTCCCCGTCACCTCCGCCGTCTCATAGTCGACCATCGGGAACCACAGCCGCCCCTCGTAGCGCCGGCCCTGATGGGTCACCATGGCTCCGAGGCATTCCTCGGCCCAACGCTTCATGTCCGTGTCGCCGAACAGCTCCCAACTGTCCCACAGGTATTCGTAGAAGCTGTCGGCATAGACGTCGATCGAGGCGTTGAGGCTGATGAACTGGCCGGTTTCCGCGTGGATGTTCGCCGCCATCAGTCCCTTGTCCGAGCGCATGTCGAGCGCGTGTTTCATCGCCCGCTTGGCCGCGGCATAGTAGCGGTCGTCGCCGGTCAACTGGCCCAGCACCCCGAACTCGGTCGCATAGGTGCCGATCTCGGCCAGATTGGTCTCCGGATCGCGCACCGCCCCCGTCTTCAGGTTCACATAGCGGTACGGGAGCCCGTGCGGCGACGCCTCGAAGGCCTTCATCAGCCGGTCGGCCAGGTCCCTCGCCCTGGCCAGCAGCACCGGATCGCCGCTGGCCAGGTGCGCCGAAAGCAGGCCGCCGACCAGCCGGATGTTGGTCTCGAACACCTGCGAAAAGCCGTCGATGTCGAAGTCCAGGCTGGACTTCACCCAGTCCACACCCTGCTGGAACTCGGCGTCCAACTCCATCAGCCAGAGGGTGTCCAGCGCCTCGACCAGCGACAGGCCGAGATCATGGCCCTCGATGAAGAACGACCGCGACGTCCCCGACACCGGATTGATCTCGTCCTTGCCCCACGCCCGGTCGACGTAGTGATCCCAGGCCCATTTGAACTCGGCCTTCACGTCGGCGCCGAGCGCGGCCCAGTCTTCGCTCTGAATGGCGTCGGGGCGGGCGGCGGCGGGCAGGCCCGACGCCCCGACGAGGACGGAACCGCCCATCAGGGCGAGGGCGTGGCGACGGTGCAGGCGGGACTGGATCATGCGTCACCGTATCCCGATGACGGCCCTCCGCAACAGCTACGCCCGGCTCGCCGCCAATCTGGGGCCGGTCATCCACGGCGGCGCGGGCATGGAGCGCCGCGCATGGGCCTGGGCCCGGGTCCACTGGTCGTGCAGGTCGTTGAAATAGGCGTCGTCTTCCTCGACGCGCCGCACGTCGCCGCTCAGATAGCCGCGCCGCAGCGTCAGCATGTCAAACGGCGCGCCCACCGCCACGTTCGAGCGCATCGTGGTCGAGAACGAGATCAGCCCCAGCTTGACCGCCTCGGCCAGCGGCGTGTCATACGCCAGCCCGCTCTCGAGGATCGGCTTGCCGTATTTCAGCTCGCCGATCTGCAGATACGGCGTGTCGCGCCCGCATTCGATGAAATTGCCCTGGCTGTAGATCAGGAACAGCCCCATCTCGCCGCCGGCGATCTGGCCGCCCAGCAGCATCGAGGCCGAGGTGTTCAGGCTGTCCGCCTGCAGCGCCGGAGCGATCGACTGCCGCACGCTGCGCAGGGCGTGGCCCAGCAACTGGGCGCAGCGGAACAGGGTCGGGGCCGTCTCCAGCGTCTCCGGCTCCTCGCCGACATTCAGGTGCACGCCGTCGCGGACCATGGCCATCGCCGTCTGAGTCACCGACAGATTGCCGGCGGTGCAGACGCCCAGCACCCGGTCGCCCGGCTGGTCGATGACGTGAAGCTTGCGGTACGACGAAATGTTGTCGACGCCCGCATTGGTCCGGGTGTCGGCGATCATCGCCAACCCCTCCTCGACCAGCATGCCCACGCAATAGGTCATGGGATGCCCTGACTACTCCGACCTACGTCCGTCATGCGCCGACGGTAACAGATTCCCTCCGCCGTCGATCCCGCGCCTACGCCTGCTGCTGTTTCTGTTGCATGTCGGCATCACGCACCGTCAGCCGCACCGCCAGCCGCTCGCCGCCGCCGCCATAGGCCGCTCCGCGCACCGGCGCCGCTCCCAGATAGTCCAGCCCGGTCGCCACCCGCACATAGCGGTCGGTCGGGCAGACGCCGTTGGCCGGATCGAACCCGACCCAGCCCAGGTCCTCGACCCAGGCTTCGGCCCATGCGTGCGCAGCGTCCTGATCGTCCCGGTCGCTGCGCAGCAGATGCCCCGAGACATAGCGCGCCGGCACGCCCATGTGGCGGGCGCAGGCGATGAAGACGTGGGCGTGGTCCTGACACACCCCCCGGCCCAGGGCGAGCACCTCGGCCGCGGTGTGGGTCGGCGTGGTCACCCCGACCTCGAAAGCGACAGAGCCGTGGATCGCGGCCATCAGCCGGTGCAGCCGCGCCAGCGGCGGGTGGGCCGAAAACTCCGACGCGAACACCGAGATCAGCTTGTCCCGCTTCGTCAGCGGCGTATCGCGCAGGAAGACCACCGGCGACAGCGTCTCCTGATCCGGGGGCACGACCCCGCCGGTGTCACTGGTCGCCACCTCGCCCGACACGCGCACGGTCAGGCTCTGCGTCGGCTGCTCGGTATAGAGGGTGTGCACCACATTGCCGAACGCGTCCTCGGACCGGCGCAGGCGCGCATCGACGTCGGTCTCCACCGCCCAGTGCCGCACCTGCTGCGCCTCGCTGGAACGGGGAGTCAGCCGCAGGCTCTGGATGATGAACCGCGCGGCGCGGTCGTAGGCGTAGGTGGTGGCGTGATCGATGTGAATGCGCACGCGGTCAGCCCAGATACTGGTCATGGATGGCCTGCGCCAGCCGGCTGTTCTCGGCGAGGAAGGCCTGGATGTATTCGTGCAGACCGGACTGGAAGATGGCCTCGATGCGCGAATGATCGAAGGCCCGCATCCGGTCCGCCGCCAGCCGCTGCGCCGGCCCCCGCCGTCCGTAGTCGTTGGCCAGCCGCTCCAGATAGCGCACCATCGACGCCTGGCAGCTGGCCAGCGAACGCGGCATCTGCCGGTTCAGCACCAGCAGGTCGGCCACCAGCCACGGCTTGACGCTGTCGCGATAGACCCAGCGATAGGCGGTCAGCGCCGACACCTCCCTCAGCAGAGTGGTCCACTGGAAATAGTCCAGCTGACCGCCGACCCGCTCTCCTTCGGGCAGCAGCAGGTGATATTTCACGTCCAGCAGCCTTGCGGTGTTGTCGGCCCGCTCGATGGCCGCGCCCAGCCGCAGGAAATAG
Organism: Brevundimonas sp.; assembly: GCA_035654315.1. Lineage (GTDB taxonomy): Bacteria > Pseudomonadota > Alphaproteobacteria > Caulobacterales > Caulobacteraceae > Brevundimonas. The sequence goes on along the minus strand of DASRXE010000064.1, from coordinate 96 downwards.
TAGCCGTCGTTGCGCAGCATGGTCCGCGACGTCGCGCCCTCCACGGCGAGGGTCACCGACTTCACCCACTCCAGAAAGCGGGTGAAGTCGTCGCGG
>DASRXE010000063.1:0-23739 GCA_035654315.1 Brevundimonas sp. | reverse complement strand
CGGCCGTTGATGACGTAGTGGTCGCCGTCGCGCTCAATACGGGTCTGGATGTTGGTGGCGTCGGACGAGGCGACCTCCGGCTCGGTCATCAGGAAGGCCGAGCGGATTTCGCCGGCCATCAGGGGCCTGAGCCATTTCGCCTGCTGCTCGGCGTTCCCGTACGTATGGAGCACTTCCATATTGCCGGTGTCGGGGGCGTTGCAGTTGAAGACCTCGGCCGACCACAGGTGGCGTCCCATCAGTTCGGCCAGCGGGGCGTATTCGAGATTGGTCAGGCCGGCGCCGTGCTCGCCCGGCAGGAACATATTCCACAGGCCGGCCTCGCGGGCCTCGGCCTTCATCGACTCCATGGCGGGAGGCTGGCGCGTCGGATCCTCGCGGACCTGGGTCCAGTATTCGGCCGAGCGCGGCAACACCCTGTCGTCCATGAAGCGGCGCAGGCGGTCCTGCCAGTGCAGGGCGCGGTCGCTGGGGCGGAAATCCATGTCGTGCTCCGATGCGAAAACGGCGCGGCTCCATTCAGAGCCGCGCCGCAGACAATCAGTCCGTCGCCGCGCCTCAGCGCTTCAGCAGGGGGGCCAGCTTCTGCGCGATCATCATGTCGCCGGCGATCTTCAGCTTGCCCTGCATGAAGGCCATCATCGGGTCGAGTTGGCCGTTTGACAGGGCCATGAAATCGTCCCACGAGATCGAGACGGTGGCGTCGGCCGGCTTGTCCTCATTGGTCACCGTGTTCGGAACCGAGGCGCCGTCGATGTAGATCTTGCCGGTGTCGCCGAGATCGATTTTCACGGTCTTGCCCAGACCGGAGTTGTCGCCCACGGCGCCGCGGATGTGTTCGGTGACTTGAGCCAGATCGGCCATGGTGCGTCTCCTGACGAGGTTGAGCCACCGACCTAGACCGGGCGGGGGCGCGTGCCAAGATCACGCCAGGTCAAGTTGACGATAGCGTTCAGGCGGCGACGGCGACCGGCTGGGCGACGGCCGTCTCCGGGAAGGCCTCACCGCCGTCCAACACAGCCATCAGGGCCGTCATCAGCCGGGCCGGATTGATCGGCTTCGGCACGTGGCCGTCACCACCGAACGCCAAATGCCGTCATCACCCCGCCCTTCTGCGTGGACGGTGATGACTGTCACAAAATCATTGGAGACCCGTGAACGACTCGCGGTCGGCGACGTCCTCCGCCCGGCGGCGCTCCTGCTCCATTCGCGGGTCAGGCTCCTGCTGCTCCCGCGGCTTGGCCACCTCGGGCCAGCGCACTTCGTCGCGGCGCCGGTCAAGATGACGGTCGCGGCTGTTCCGATCGCGCCATCGGCCCTCTCCTTCCCGCCAGACGCGGCGTTCCATCGCCTCGAGCCGGGCGCGCCGCGCCACCCGTTCGGCCCTGTAGTCCCGGCGTGGCGTGTCGAAACCGAACCAGCGGCCCTCGGCACGGCGGGCCCGGGGCGGGTCTGGCGGGGAGGTATCGACGACGGCCACCTCGGCAACGGTCCGTCGGCGCCCCGGCGGCGGCGGTAATGGCGGAAAGTCCTGCAGCCAACTCTCGTCATAGGTCCACAGCACGTCGGTCAACGGCGGCTCCGGCGGCGGCACGCCTTTAAATCCGTTCACCAGTTCGCCCACTTCCATCCGTGAACCGGGAATGATGTCCGGCTCGACTGGATGGACCACCTCGATGCGCAGCCTCCCGTCGTCGGTGAGCGGACGCGGTCCCGGCAGATCGACCGCCCGCAGACCGACCAGACCGAAGGCGATGACCGCGACCGCCGACATCGCGACGACATGACCCCCGCGCAGGCGTGACTGCGCCCGACGGAGGGCCTGGATGAGTCGGGACTGGGCGGAAGGCGGGGACATGGGCGCGCCGGAACGGTTACCCAGCGTGGAATTCCTCAGGACCGATCTGGTTCTCGAACATCGGTCGATGAAGGCCGCGATCCTCCTTCGCCGAGGCTTCTCAGGCTGACCTGCGAAGCGCGGCATGCGGGAAGAAGGATGGCGGAGACGGAGGGATTCGAACCCTCGGTACCCCTTACAGGGTACGACGATTTAGCAAACCGTTGCCTTCAGCCACTCGGCCACGTCTCCGGCAGGCGGCGTGGATAGCGGAGCGCGCGGGCGGGCGCAACGGGTCTTGGCAGGCATCGGAGAGCGACCCACCGTTAACGTGGCAGTGAGAGGGAGCGTGCAAGGTGACGAGGAACCCCGTCGATGCGAGCCGAGATTGACCGAAGCCGCGAGCCGCCTTTCGTGCGACGCCGACCCGGCCCCAGCCGGCGGGCTGGACGTGTCCGGTCTACAGGCGCTGGCCGCCTCGACCTCCCTGGGCCGGCGCGAGGATGGCCGGACCGACGGCGCCGCTCGCCGTGGCCCCTTCCGACCGGAAGTCTGGCTGAACGCGCGGCAGCGGCACGCCTCGCGATTGGCGGCGCATTATTTCCGGGCCTTCGACGTGCTGGCGGTCACGGCAGTGACGCTACTTTGCGCCTGGGCCTCGACTCCAGGACCGCTGCTGCACGCCGATGTCGCGCAATTGGCTCCCTTCGGCCTCGGAGCCCTGACGGTTCTGGGGCTGATGCGCTCGCTGGGCCGCTACCGGTTCGCGCGGGGACAGAAGGCCTCGTTGCATCTCGCCTCTGTGGCCGGCGTTGTCGCGGCGGGCGCTGTCGCGGCTATGGTCTCCGGCTGGCTGCTGCAGGGCGCTGCGGCGCAGTGGTCGGCCTGGCTGGTGTGGGGCGGACTGGTGCTGATCAGTCTCTACGCCCTGCACATGGGCTGGAGCGACATGGTCGGACGCTGGCGGGCTTCGGGCGCGCTTACGCCGAATATCGTCCTGGTCGGAGCGACGCGACGGGCCGAAACGCTGATCCGCGAGGCGCTGAAGCGGCGCGATCTCAATGTGCTGGGCATTTTCGACGACCGGCTGGCGCGTTCCCCCGAGGCGGTGGAAGGCGTGCCGGTGCTGGGCACCGCCGACGACCTGCTGACCCACAAGATGACGCCCTACGTCGACCGGGTGGTGCTGGCGATCGATCCGAAGGCCGAAGCGCGGGTGCGCGAGCTCAATGCGCGGCTGCGAACCCTGCCCAACGAGGTCACCCTGCTGGTCGAGCCGACCGGCGAAGCCGAGACGCGATCGGCTCTGGACCGGCTGGCGGCGGCGCCGCTGGCGGACGTGCAGGGTCCGGTCGACCGCGACCGCCGCGCCTTCAACAAGCGGCTGCAGGATCTGGTGATCGGCCTCATCGCCCTGGTGTTGCTGGCCCCGGTCATGGCCCTGATCGCGCTGGCGATCCGGATGGACAGCCCCGGGCCGATCTTCTTCCGCCAGCGCCGCCATGGCTTCAACCACGAGGAGATCGTGGTGTGGAAATTCCGCTCCATGAAGCAGGAGGCCGCCGACGCCACGGCCAGCCGGCAGGTGACGCATGACGACGACCGGGTCACCCGGATCGGCCGGTTCATCCGCAAGACCAGCCTCGATGAACTGCCGCAACTGATCAACGTGATCACCGGCGAGATGTCGCTGGTCGGCCCCCGACCGCACGCCATCGGCATGAAGACCGGCCACGTCGAGAGCGCCCGGCTCGTCGCCGAATACGCCCACCGCCACCGCATCAAGCCGGGCATGACCGGCTGGGCCGCCGTCAATGGCTCGCGCGGGCCGCTGCACACGGCCCAGGACGTGCGCCGTCGGGTGCGGCTGGACATCGACTACGTCGAGCGCCAGTCGCTGTGGATGGATCTGTGGATCATGGCCATCACCGTGCCGGTGCTGCTGGGCGACCGCGCGGCGGTGCGATGACCGGGAGCGCCTGAATGTTCTGGCGGGGGGTCTGGGGCTATCTGCCGGCCAACATCGTCCAGGGAGTCGTCGGCTTCCTGGCCATCGTGCTGTTCACCCGCCTGCTGAGTCCGGAGGATTTCGGCCGCTACGCCCTCGCCTTCTCGGTGATGACGCTGGCCCATGTGGCGGTGTTCAGCTGGCTGGAAGCGGCGATGGCGCGGTTCTGGGCGGCGCAGGAGCCCGGCGCGGCGACCCAGGGGCATTTCGCCTCACTCTATCGGACCGCCTTCGCGCTAAGCGCCCTCTTCCTGGTGATCACCGCCTTGTCGATGTGGCTCTGGCCCGGTGATCCGCTGTTCCGCATCGCGCTGGCCGCCGGTCTGGCCGGGGTGCCGGCGCGCAGCCTGGTCAAGCTCGGTCAGGAGCGCTACCGCGCCGCCGGCGAGGTGGGCAAGGCGGCGGGACTGGACATCGCCGTGACCATCGGCGGCCTCGCCATCGGCGTCGGCTTCGCCCTCGCCGGATGGGGCGGCGCGGCGCCGTTGCTGGGCATCGGGCTGGCCCCGCTGGCCGCCCTGCCGTTCGTGCTGCCCGGCGAGCTGAGGCAGGCGCGCGGCGGCGGCTTCGAGCGGGCGCGGGTGCGCGGCTATGCGATGTACGGCTACCCGATCGCGGCGTCGCTGGCGCTCACCGTGGTGCTGGCCTCGACCGACCGGTTCCTGCTGGCCGCCTTCCTGGACGAGGCGGCGGTGGGCGCCTATCACGCGGGCTATTCGATCGCCAACCGGACCCTGGATGTGCTGTTCCTGTGGCTGGGATCGGCCGGTCAGCCGGCGCTGATCATGGCGCTGGAGCGCGGCGGGCCGGATCGGCTGAAAAGCGCCGCCCGCGAGCAGCTTTCGACCTTCCTGCTGATCGGCCTGCCGGCGGCGGCGGGCGTGGCGATGGTCGCGCGACCGCTGTCCGAGGTGCTGATCGGCGAGGAGCTGCGGGTCGCCGCAGCCAGCGTGACGCCGTGGATCGCCCTGTCGGCTCTGCTCTATGGCCTGACCGCCTACTATTTCGGCCAGGCGTTCACGCTCGGCAAGAAGACCAAGAACCTGCTCGTGGCGATGGCCATTCCCGCGGGAATGAACGTGGTGCTGAACCTGATCCTGGTGCCGCGGTTCGGCCTGATGGGCGCGGCCTGGGCGACGGCGGCGAGCTTCGCGCTCGGCCTGCTGGCGACGCAGATGATCGGGCGCAGGGTGATGGCGCTGCCGATCCCGTGGGACAGCCTGATTCGCTGCGGCGTCGCGACCGGGGCGATGGCGCTGGTGGTGGCGCGGCTCCCGGCGGTCGGCGGCTTCGCCGAACTGATGCTGGACGCCTCGGTCGGCGGGGCGGTCTATGCGGCGGCGGCCCTGACCCTGAACGCGGCGGGCGTGCGCGATGTGGCGATGCGACTGTTGGGACAGGCGCGGGAGCGGAGGGCGACGGCATGAGCGCGCGGGCGAAGGTCACCGACAACGCAGCGTGGAAGGGCGCCCGGCCGGCCCTGTCGGTGCTGACGCCGTTCCTGCGCGACAACCCGGACGAGCTGCTGGCCCTGCTGGACGAGGAAGCAGCCTCGGTCGGAGGCGCCGTCGAGATCATCGTGTTGGACGACGGCACGGGCGATGCGGCGCTGACGGCCCGGCTGACGACGCGGATCAAGAGCATGGCCCTGCCTGCCCGGCTGATCACCCTGACCGCCAACGAGGGTCGCTCGATCGGCCGCAACCGGCTGGCGGCGGCGGCGCGCGGCGGCAGCCTGCTGTTCCTCGACAGCGATATGCGGCCCGATCATCGGCGGTTCCTGCGCGACTGGGCCGAGTTGGTGGCGCGCGAGGATCCGGCGGTGGCCTTCGGCGGCTTTTCGCTGCTGCAGGCCCCGACGGACGCGCGCTTCGCCGTGCATAGGGCCATGGCCGCGAAGTCGGAGTGCGTGCCCTACACGGAGCGGGCCAGGCAGCCGGAGAAATACGTCTACACCTCAAACCTGCTGGTCCGCCGCGACGTGTTCGAGGCTGAGGCCTTCGACGCCGGCTTCACCGGTTGGGGCTGGGAGGACGTGGAGTGGGCCATGCGGGTGTCGCGGCGGTTCCGGGTCGTGCACCTCGACAACGCCGCCACCCACATGGGTCTGGACACAGTAGCGTCGCTGGCCGGCAAGTATGAGCAGTCGGCGCCGAATTTCGCGCGTATGGCCCGCCGCCATCCGGAGGTCGTCGCCGCCTATCCGAGCTACCGGGCCGCCAGGCTTTTGAAGCGGCTACCCGCCCTGCGGTGGCTCCGCGGCCGCATGCGCCGCGCGGCCGAAGCGGCCTGGCTGCCCGTCGCGGCGCGGGCGTTCTCGCTGCGCCTCTATCGCGCGGCCCTTTATGCAGAGGCGGTCTGATGGCAGATGTCTCGATCATTGTCCCGACCCTGAGGCGGCCGGAGAGCCTTGAGCGGGCGCTGCGTTCGCTATTCGCCCAGACCCGGGTCGGTGACCGGGTGTCCGAGATCGTGGTGGTCGACAATGATCCGGCCGGATCGGCGGGGCGCTGCGTCGAGGCGCTGCGGTCCTTCGCGCCGTGGCCGCTGGTCTATGTGCATGCCTCGCGGCCGGGCGTGGCCACCGCGCGCAACGCCGGACTGGCCGCCACACGGGCGCCGCTGATCGCCTTTCTCGATGATGACGAGGCCGCATCGGCTGGCTGGCTAGCCGCCCTGCTCCAGGCCCAGGAAGCCACGGGGGCCGACGCCGTGTTCGGGCCGATCACCGGCCGAGCGCCCGGGGCCAAGCCTTGGCTGAAGCCGTATCTCGAGCGGTTCTTCGGGCGCGAAGGGCCTGAGCAGACGGGACTGATCGACACGCCGTACGGCTGCGGCAACTCGCTGATGGTGCGGGCCACCGCCCTGCCCGGCTCCGCGCCGTTCGACAGTTCGTCGGATCAGGCCGGCGGCGAGGATGACGCCCTGTTCGCGGCGCTTCGGGGCCGCGGCGGCCGGTTCGGCTGGGCCGCGGAGGCCAGGGTCGAGGAGTTCGCGCCGAGCCATCGGGCGACGTTGAAATACGCCCTCGCCCGCGCCTTCGCCTATGGACAGGGGCCCAGCCAGACGGCGGCGGCGAGCCGCGACTGGCCGGGGGTTATGCGCTGGATGGCCATCGGAGCGGGACAGGCGGTCGTCTGGGGCGCCGGCGCCGCCCTGCTGACGCTGATCCGCAGCCCGAAGCGCGCAGACCTGTACGATCGCACCGCGCGGGGCGTCGGCAAGCTGTTCTGGATGAAGGGCTTCGAGCCGCACTTCTACGGCGCGCGCGAACTGGCCCGGCTGGAAGCCGTAAAGGTCTAACCCGCAAGGCGTCTCAGGAACGACGGGGGCTTGTAGGTTGAGCGGTTGACGACGACGCCGGCGATCCTGCCGCCGGCGGCCTCGATCTCGTCACGCAGGATCAAGGGATCGCCCGCCGCCGTGCTCTCGGCCGCGACGACCAGCACAGTGGCGTCGACGAAGGGCGCGAGCGTGATCGCCATGGAGTTGCGGTCTGCGGCCGGACTGTCGATCACCACGGTGTCGGCGTGCTTGCGCAGGACATCCCAGTAGCGCGGGTCGGCGAGGACCTCGGCCCGTTGGCCCGATCGCAGATGCTCGGCCGCGAACCGGGTCACCCAGAGCCGGCCGCCGAGGCAGGGCCGCGCCGTCATCAGCCGGGCCGGATGCACCGGCTTGCCGGCGCGGTCCATGATCCGGGGCGTCACCGCAAAGAAGATCGAGCCGTCCGGCGTGGCCATCGCGGCCTTGCCCAGTGAGCCGAAGCGTTCCGGCTGGGCGCCCACGGCCTCCAACTGGCCCTGCTGGGCCAGATCACCGTCGATCAGCCAGACCGGCCGGCGGGCGCGGACGGCGGCGAGGCGGGCGTATTCGCGCGCGACCGTCGAGACGCCTTCGCCGGAGTTGGCGGCGGCGATCTGGATCACCCGGCCACGATGGCCAGGCGCCGGGCCCAGAGCCGCCCAGAGAGCGGCCATTTCAGATGTCAGGTCGACCATCGAATCGCTACGCGCCCACCACAGGTCCCGACGCTAACATGAGAGGCGCACGGACGGGCATCACCGGGCCTTCATCGGAGCGACGGCCAGCACCGGCATCTCCAGCGTCCGGCCGGTCGAGGCGGGCGTGACGTAGCCGCGCCGGGTGAATACCCTCAGCAGGCCGACGCACAGGGCGGTGAAGCCGGCGAACAGGAAGACCACGGCGAGGAGCGGCGCCTTGAGGCTGGAGCCCCTCGTCGGGGCCTCGGCGCGCTCGATGACGGTGACATTGTCGGCCCCGGCCGCCACGAGCGCGTTGTCTGCGCGCGCCTGCACCTCGCGCTGCTGGAACTCGCGGATGTTGGCGGTCAGGACCTCGCGATTGCCGGCGAGGTTGGCGTTGGTGGATTCCAGCCGCGTCATCTCGGCCAGACGCGAGCGGAGGCGGGACAGCTGTTCCTCAGCCACGGCCAGGCGCGCGGCAAGCCCGTCGCGGTCGGCGGCGGCGGTGATGCGGGCGGTTTCGATGGCGGTGAAGACGGTGCTCGGGCCGGTGCGGACTTCCTTGGCGCCCACGGTCGTGCCCGAGGCGACATAGGCCTGAAGGTCGGTGATCTGCTGCTCGATGTCCTTTACCGGCTGGGCGTCGGCCGTGTAGCGCGACAGGAGCGCCTCGCGCTGGGTGCGCAGTTCCAGAATCTGGTTCTGGGCCGAGACATTCAGGTCCTGCTGCAGGACCACCTCGACCGGCTGCTGCGCCAGTTGGGCCTCGAGGGTGGAGAGACGGCGGCTGGCCTGGTTGAGCTGGGCCCGCAGGGACAGGGCCTCGGCGTAGGTGGTCTGGTAGTTGGCGGCCAGCGTCGCCTTGGCGGTGGCGAAGTCGGCGATGTTGTTGGAGGTCATGAAGGCCTGGTAGGCCGCGTCGGCCTTGGCCAGTTCATCCTCGAAGGCTTCGCGCTGGGCGGCGATGGCGGGCGTGGTCCGGTCGCGGAACACCGCGCGACGCTGGATCAGATACTGGTCGATGATCCCGTTCAGGATGGTGGCGGCGCGGGCGGGATCGCCGGCCGCGTAGGAGGCCGAGATGATGGCGCTGCCGGCGGTGACGCCGACGCCGAGACCGCTGTCCAACGCCTTGAGCGCCGCCGAGGCCTTTTCGGCGGGGGTACCCTTCGCGTCGGGGCCGAGGATGGTGTCGGCGCCGAGGGCCTCGACGGTCTTTTGCTTGACCGCGAGGCTGCCCAGGATCGCTGCCTCTGACTGCGCCACGGCGTCCGCTTCCAGCGGCTGACCGCGCTCGGTCGTCCCGACCCGCGGTTGATAGACGTATTCCTGCCCGACGCCCGCGTAGACGCTGGCCGTGGCGGTGTAGGATTTCTTCAGCGTGAGGACCGCCGCCGTACCGAGCGCGAACACAAGCAGGAAGACGATGATCATCAGCAGGAGTTCGCGGAACAGCAGGCCGACGACGTCGACGAAGCCGTAGCGCGGGCGGACTGTCGTGTAGGCCGTCGTGCGCATGCGGGCGGACTGATTCCATCAAACTGAAGTGGCGGGACCAGCCTTGAGCTACCGGCGTTAACCATCGGTTACGCATAAGCGACGACGCTGGCGTCAGACGAGCTTTCCGGGAACGAATCCGCCATGTCCATCGACCGCCGCCTGCTGCTTCTGGGCCTCGCCGGGGCCGGCGGAGCGCTGGTCGCGGGATGCGTTGGCAGCGAGTACGGGTCCCGTATGCCCCGGCCGATGGCGTCGGGCGATGACCGGGTCCGCCCGGTCGGTCCCGCCGCCTTCCCCGAGGTCGCCTTCGCGGACTGGTCGGAGGCCGAGCCGGAATACGTTCTCTATCCGGGCGACGAGATCGAGATCGCCACGCCGACAGCGGTCGAGCTGACACGGACCCAGAGGATCGGCCCCGACGGGCGCATCTCATTGCCGCTGGTCGGACAGATCATGGCTGCGGACCGCACCATCGCCGAGGTCGAGGCCGACGCGGCCGCCGCCTTCGCCAGCCAGCTGCGCCGCCCGGTGGTCGAGATCACGCTGAAGGCGGCCGGTCCGATCCGGGTCTGGGTCGACGGCGAGGTTCGTACGCCGGGGGTGATCGAGATGACCGGGGATCTGGACGCCCATCAGGCCGTCATCCAGGCCGGCGGCTTCCTGCCCACCGCGCGCCAGCAGGAAGTGGCGCTGATCCGCCGCGGCCGCGGCGGCGCCCGGATGATGCGGGCCATCGACCTGCGGCCCCGTCGCGGCGAGGTCGTGGCGCTGCGGCGCGGCGACATCATCTTCGTGCCGCGCTCGAACCTCGGCGAGGTGGCGAATTTCGTCTCGCTGTTCCGCAACGCCCTGCCGATCGGCTTCAGCTACGCGATCGGCGGGCAGTATCAGCAGTTCTAGGGCGCTACCGCTCGCCGGGCCGCGTCGGGTCGACAAGGCGGAGCCTTGTGACAGCGGCCCAACAAGAATGTAGCGAGCGGCCGTCAGGCCGCTAGCGACACCACGCCTGCGTCGATCCAGCGGCGGGCCGCCTTCTGGGCCTCGGCGATCTCTTCCTGTTCCATTTCCTGACTCATCTCGCGGCGATAGACGCGCGCCTCGATCGAGCCCTTCATGGCGGCCAGGTTAAAGATCATATGGGCCGAGACGCGATCCATCGGGCATCCGCCCTGGCCGCTCGAATACATCATGCCCAGACGGAACAGGTCGTCCCCGCTCATATCGGGGGTCGGCAGGGGCAGACCCTGGGTCTCATTGGCCGTGGGCGCTATTTCTTGCGCTATCATCACCGTATCTCCCGAACCGGAGCCTTTCTGGCCCCGTCCTGTGAGACACGATCAAATACCCGCGGTTTGAAGTTAATGTTAACGGCAAACGGCCTTTGGGGACTTTTGAGTAAAGGTTCGATAAATACTCCGACGTCTGTTCAGACCTGTGAAATGCTTCAGCAATCTCTGATTCACACCGCCTACCAAAGGGTGACTCGAGCGCTGACGAATGGTTACCCCAAGGCTGTCCGGGGGCCCGGAGGCCACCAACCTGACAGAGACGTTCAGGCGCAGTTCATCGACCGCGACGGAGCTTGGGCGGCGAGCAACGGGCCGGTCCGCTTTTCCGTCCCGCCTTTCGGATGGAGAACACCATGAACCGCTTCACCAGGGCCGCGATCATTGGCCTGGCGCTGGCGACCACCGCCGCCCCGCTGGCGGCGGAGGCCCAGAGCCGTCGCGATCGGCAGGACCGCCGCGAGGATCGCCGCGAATACCGGCAGGACCGACGCGAGGATCGCCATGAATACCGTCGGGAACGCCGGGACGACCGCCGCGACTGGCGCCGGGGCGAATACGACAACCGCCGTGAATATCGCCGGGACCGTCGCGACGACCGACGCGATTTCCGGCAGGAACGTCGCGAAGACCGCCGCGAGTTCCGGCAGGAGCGGCGCTGGGACCGCAGCAACCGCGACTGGTGGCGCGGCCGCAATGACTTCCGCGACTACCGTGGCGTGCGCAGCGGCTACTGGTATGCGCCGAGCTACGGCTACTACCGGGTCGAGCCGCGTTACTACGGCTACAGCTGGCGGCGCGGCGCCTACCTGCCATCGCGCTATCGCAGCTACTATGTGCGCGACCCGTATGTTTATGGCCTGGACCCCGCGCCGCGCGGCTACCGCTACGTCCACGCCGGCAATGACATCGTGATGATCGCCATCGCCACCGGACTGATCGCCAGCGTGCTGAGCGACGTGTTCTAGAGGCTAGGTCATCGATCATCAGGGAACGCCCCGCGAGCGTGGTTCGCGGGGCGTTGTCCTGCCCAGGGCTTCATGTTGCCTCGCCGTTCGTTCAGTCACGGTTCATCCGGCAAGCGCGACGGTGTCGCCCAAGCCGTCTGACAGGGGCGTGCAGGAAGAAAACGAGAATGAAACGCTCACTAATGGTCGCCGCGGCGCTCGCGGCCTTCGTCGTCCCCGCGGCCGCGCCGCTCTCTGTGCTGGCCCAGGAAGCGACCAGCACCGAGGACCGCGCTGACATACGCGAACGACGGCGCGAAGCCCGCGAACGTCGGTCCGCCGCTCCAACTCCGCCACCCCCGCGCGTCGAGCGGCCGGACCGGCAAGAGCGGCGCGAGGACCGTCAGGAACGACGCCAGGAACGGCGCGCCGAGCGGCCAAACCATCCGGCTCCGCCCGAAATACGGCGGGAGCGACGCGAGGACCGTCGTGAAAATCGCCAGGAGCGTCGCGAAGACCGTCGCGAGAACCGGCAGGAGCGACGCGAAGACCGCCCCAATCGTCCCGAGAACCGCGAGGAACGGCGGGAGAACCGCCAGGATCGCCGGGAAGATCGTCATGAAAATCGGCAGGAGCGTCGCGAGGATCGCCGTGAACACCGGCAGGACCGGCGCGAGGACCGCCAGGAGCGGCGTCAGGATCGGCGCGAATACCGCGAGTTCCGCCAGCGCTTCAACGCGGCCCGTTGGCGGCAGGACTGGAACCGGCGTCACGGCCACGGCTGGTGGCGCAACGACCGGCGCTGGCGCGGCTACAGCGGCATCCGCTTCGGCTTCTATTTCGCGCCTGGCTATGGCTACTACAACGTGCCGCGTCAGTACTGGCACCAGCGCTGGAGCGTCGGCGAGTACCTGCCGTCGATCTTCTGGCGCTACCAGCTGGACGACTGGCGGACCTATGGCCTCGGCTATCCGCCCGAGGGCACGCGTTGGGTGCTGGTCGACAACCACATCTATCTGATCGACCAGTACGACGGCTATATCATCGACGTCATCTACGACGCCTGGCGCTGGTAAGCGCTCCGGTGATGGATGGAACGCCGGCCGTTCGGAAGATCGGCCGGCGTTTCGCTGTTCGAGACCGAGGTTGCAGCCGCCTTCGCGCCGCGTCAGAACCGCAGGCATGAGCGACGCGGCGATCAGTGACACGACGACGGGCGAAGGGGTCCCCTCCTCCCGCGCGCCCCAGCTGCGCCTGTCGGAAGAATTGCTGGCCTCGCCGGCGCGTTTCTTCAACCGCGAGATCTCGTGGCTCAGATTCAACGGACGGGTGCTGGAGGAGGCCGCCAACCCGGCGCATCCGTTGCTCGAACGACTTCGCTTCCTGTCGATCTCGGCCAACAATCTCGACGAATTTTTCATGACCCGCGTCGCCGGCCTCAAGGGTCAGGTCCGCGAGCGCGTCCGGGTCCTGTCCGCTGACGGCCTGACCGCGGCGGAACAGCTTGAAAAGGTCAACGCCGCAGCCGGCCTGCTGATGGACGAGCAGCAGCGGCGCTGGCGCAAGCTGCGCAAGGAGCTGACCGCCGCCGGCATCGAGGTGGTCGACGCGGCGAAGATCACCCGCACCGAGCGCGAGCGGCTGGAGCCGGAATTCCTCAGTCAACTGTTTGCCATCCTGACGCCGATGGCCATCGATCCGGCCCACCCCTTCCCGTTCCTGCCCAATCTCGGCTTCTCGCTGGCGCTGAAGCTGCGGCGGCGATCAGACAACCGGACCCTCTACGCCCTGGTGCCGGTGCCGACCCAGGTGAAGCGGTTCTGGCCGCTGGCCACCGACGGGCGGTCGACGCCGGGCCGCCGGCGCTACCTGACGCTGGAGAGCCTGCTGATGCTCTTCATCGACCACCTGTTCCCCGGCTGTGATGTGCTGGAGCGCGGCGTATTCCGCCTGATCCGCGACTCGGACATCGAGATTGAGGAGGAGGCCGAAGACCTGGTGATGGAGTTCGAGGAGGCGCTGAAGCAGCGCCGGCTCGGCTCGGTGGTGCGCATCAAGATCGAGGCGTCGATGCCCGACGACCTGCGCACCTTCATCACCAACGAGCTGGACGCCGCGCCCCAGGACATCGTCCTGGTCGACGGCATGCTGGGCCTGGCCAAGATTTCGGACCTGATCCCGTCCGGCCATCCCGACCTGAAATTCGCCGGCTACGAGCCGCGCTATCCCGAACGGGTGCGCGACAACGGCGGCGACATCTTCGCAGCGGTCCGCGAAAAGGACATGCTGATCCACCACCCGTTCGAGAGCTTCGACGTGGTCGTTCAGTTCCTGCGCCAGGCGGCGCGCGATCCGCACGTCATCGCCATCAAGCAGACCCTGTACCGGACCTCGCGCGACAGCCCCATCGTGGCCGCCTTGATCGAGGCGGCGGAGAATGGCAAGAACGTCACCGCCCTGGTCGAGATCAAGGCGCGTTTCGACGAGGAAGCCAACCTCAAATGGGCCCGCGCCATGGAGCGGGCCGGGGTCCACGTCGTTTTCGGCTTCGTGGAGTACAAGACCCACGCCAAGCTCAGCGTGGTGGTGCGGCGCGAGGGCGAGGCCCTGAAGACCTACTGCCACTTCGGCACCGGCAACTATCATCCGGTGACCGCGCGAATCTATACCGACCTGAGCCTGTTCACCTGCGCGCCGGTGCTCGGTCGCGACGCCTCGCGGGTGTTCAACTATATCACCGGCTACGCCACGCCAGACGAGCTCGAGGCGCTGGTCGTGTCTCCGCTGAACATGAAGGCGACCCTGATCGACCTGATCGGGGCGGAGATGGCCGCGGCGGCCAAGGGCAAGCCGGCCGCCATCTGGGCCAAGCTGAACTCGCTGGTCGATCCGGGCGTCATCGACGCCCTTTATCGCGCCAGCCAGTGGGGCGTGCGCATCGAGCTGGTGGTGCGGGGCATTTGCTGTTTGCGACCGGGCGTCCCGGGTCTGTCGGAGAACATCCGGGTCAAGTCGATCGTCGGGCGCTTCCTTGAGCACAGTCGCATCGTCGCCTTCGCCAACGGCCGCGACCTGCCGCACGACAAGGCCAGGCTGTTCATTTCCTCTGCCGACTGGATGACCCGCAACCTCGACCGGCGCGTGGAGCTGATGACGCCCGTGCTGAACGCCACCGTCCACGACCAGGTGCTGGACCAGATCATGGTCGCCAACCTCAAGGACGACGCGCAGAGCTGGGTGCTCGACGCCAACGGCGACTACCACCGGGTCACGCCCGCCGATCCCGACCGCCCTTTCTCGGCCCACAGGTATTTCATGACCAATCCCAGCCTGTCCGGCCGCGGGCGCAAGGTGAAGACCCTGCCCGGCCATCTGAGCTACGAGCCGTCGCGGAAGAAGCGCTGATGCCCGAGGCCTTCGTCACGGGGTTTGGAACGCCCCGCGAATTCGCCGCCGTCGACATCGGCTCCAACTCGATCCGCCTGGTCCTGTATCGGCTGGAGGGGCGGGCCATCTGGACGGTGTTCAACGAGAAGGTGCTGGCCGGCCTCGGCCGCGACCTCGCGTCGACCGGTCGCCTGTCGGAGGACGGGGCGGCGGTGGCGCTGACGGCGCTGAAGCGGTTCGCGGCGGTGATCGACGGCGTCAAGCCGGCGCTGACTTTCGTCGCCGCCACGGCTGCGGTTCGGGACGCCGCCGATGGTCAGGCTTTCTGCGAGCGGGTGGCGGCCGAAACCGGCCTGGTCATCCGGGTTCTCTCGGGCGAGGAGGAGGCGCGCTACGCCGCGCTGGGTGTTGTCGCCGGCATGCCGACGGCGCGGGGCGTGGCCGCCGATCTGGGCGGCGCCAGTCTGGAGCTGGTCCGCATCGGGAACCGCGGCGTCGAGCGCGGCGTCACCCTGCCGCTGGGCCCGTTCTCCCTGTCGAGCGAGGGGCCCTTCGATGCGGGCAAGCTGCGCGAGACCATCGCCAAACGGCTCAAGCCCGCCGACGATTTCAGGACCGACACCCTCTACGCCGTAGGCGGGGCATGGCGGACGCTGGCGCAGGTCCACATGGGCCACGCCCGTTATCCGCTGCACATCGTGCACCAGTACGTCATGGAGGCCGGCGAAGCCCGCGACATCGCCCGACTGATCGCCCGATCCTCGCGAGCCTCGCTGGAAAGCTGGAAGGGTCTGTCGAAGAAGCGGGCCGAGACCCTGCCGCACGCCGCCATGGTGCTGGAGGGGCTGATCGACCGGCTCGGGCTTGAACGCATCGTCTTGTCCGCCTGGGGCGTCCGCGAGGGCCTGCTGTACGAGGCGTTGGACGAAGAGACCGTGGCCGCCGACCCGCTGCTGGCCGGCTGCACCGCCCTTGGGGCGCGGCAGGGCATATCGCCGGGCCTGCCGGGGGCGCTGTTCGGCTGGCTGCAGCCTATCATCGTGGCCCTGCCCGAGGCGTTCGGTCCGGAACGCGACCGGACGCTGGCCGACGCGGCCTGCCGTCTGGCGGACCTGGGAGCCCGGCTGCACCCGGACCACCGCGTGGAACTGGCCTTCGACCAGGTGCTGCGCGCGCCGATCCCCGGCCAGACCCACGCCGAACGCGCCTGGCTCGCCACGGCGGTCAACGCCCGCTACGGCGGCGGCGGCGGGACGCCGGAGCCGGAGACGATCGCCCGCCTGCTGACCGAGCAACAGCGCGCGGCCGCCCGGGCGCTCGGCCTCGCCATCCGCCTGGCGTGCGACCTGTCGGGCCGCGCGCCGCAGCTGCTGGCCAACGCCCATGTGGCGGTCGCCGACGGCAGGGTCGTGCTGAGCGCGTCCGAGGGCTACGCCGATGTGCTGCTGGGCGAGCAGACGCGGCGGCGCGGCAAGGCGCTGGCGGAGGCGATGGGGTTGAAGCTGGACATCCGCAACGGCGCCTGAGACGTGGACGCGGAACTCAGTCGCCCATCCACCAGGTCAGGCGAACGTTCCGGATCGTCTGTCCGCCCGCGGTCAGAGTTCCCGTCAGCACGACGCCGTCGCCGCCGAGATTGCGCCGGGCGGTGGCCAGCGCGCCTTGATCCAGCCGCCCCTCGAAGCGGACCCGACCGAGTTCAGGGGTCTCGCCCTCGAACCGGACGGCGGTGTCGGTCACCTCATAACGCGTCGGCAGGACGCGGGCGGTGACAGCGGGCGCCTCGCCCAGTTCGGTCTGCACCATTGGACTGGTCGCGTCGTCGAACTGGATCATGACCGGCGCGAAGGTCGCGCTGCGCGATCCGCCTTCCCAACCGGCGAACTCGGCCGTCTGTCCGAGGAACAGATGATCCAGGTGCCACTTGCCGATCCGGACCGGCTCGCTGGGCATGTAGTAGCCCGAGACGTCGGCGGTCTGGGCGTGGCTGAAGGCGGTCGGGGCCGGCGGCGCGTCGGCAGGCACGGGCGTTCGCTCGCAAGCGGCGACGGCGAGCGCGGCCAGAACGCCGGCGACGGCCAGATTTCGGGCCCCCTGGGTCATCACGTGCCCCCTGCCCCGCCTCAGCGGTCCAGTCCTTCGTCCAGCGCCCGGAAGCCCGCGATCGACAGTTCGGTGGCGCTGATGAACACCGAGGGCGTGATCCGCTCGAAGTCGTCCGACGGGCGGTGATAGTCGGGGTGGTAGTTCACGCCGAAATACAGGAACGGGACCTGGGCCCGGTGGAAGGCCGCGTGGTCCGAGGAATTGACCCAGTTGTCCTCGCCGGTGTCCTGCGGCGTATCCTTGCCGAAAGCCAGGGCCACCGCGCCGTTGGCGGAGATCGTCTCGAGCAGCGGGCGGAACGTCGGGTGCTGGTACGTCCCCGTGACCCACAGCTTGCCGTCGGTCTCGGCCCGGGCGGTCATGTCGAAATTCAGGTTCATCGAGATGGACGACAGGGGCACCGGCGGCGCCTCGACAAAATGCTTCGCGCCCAGCAGGCCACGTTCCTCGCCGTCAAGGGCCACGATGATCACGCTGTGGTCGGGCGCATCACGCTTCAGGTCCGCCGCCAGCGCCAGCATGGTGGCCACGCCCGAGGCGTTGTCATCGGCCCCGTTGTAGACCTGACCCTCGTGGACGCCGACGTGGTCGTAGTGGGCGGTGACCACGATGTAGCGGTCAGTGACGCGCGTACCCGGTATCACGCCGAGGACGTTGACGCCGTTGTACATCTTCGGCCCTTCGCGGGTGCGCCCCTGCATTTCCCACGGCTGCTCGCGGCCCATGGCGGGCGCGGCCACGCCGAGCGCCTCCAGCCGGCTGATGATGTAGGCCCGGGCCTTCGATCCACTCTCGGCGCCGGTGTCGCGGCCCTGCATGTCATCGGCGGCGAGGATGCGGACATCCTCCAGCAGCTGGGCGTGCATGGCCGAGGGCTGCGGCGCGGCCGGGGCCTCTGGGGGGACGGCGGTCCCGCAAGCGCTGAGCAGCAGGACCGCGGCGATCGGCGAAAGGGCGGCGAGACGAAGATGGCGCATGGGGGCTCCCTGAGATTCCGCACGCTTAGCAGGCGGCCGCGACGCCGTCAGGTTAAGCTCGTGTCATGAGACGGAAACGGACGTCGCCCTCGCCGCGTCGCCTCCCGGTGCTAGAAGTTGGTCGATGAACGGAGCGAACGCGATTCCCATGGCCGACACCGCCGTCGATCAGCTGACCGAGCCGCAGGCGCGGGAGGAATTCACCCGTCTGACAGCCGAGCTGGCGCGCCACGATGCGCTGTATCACGGGCAGGACGCGCCGGAGATTTCGGATGCCGACTATGACGCCCTGAAGCGGCGGGCGCTGGAGATCGAGACCCGCTTTCCCGAACTGACCATGGCCGATTCGCCGTCGCAGGTGGTCGGGGCGGCGGTGTCGAGCCAATTCGCGCCGGTGCGCCATGGCGTGCCGATGCTGTCGCTGGATAACGCCTTCGATCCCGGCGAGGTGACCGACTTCGAGGCCCGCATCCGACGCTTCCTCAAACTGCCCGGCGATGCGCATGTGGCCTTCGTCGCCGAGCCCAAGATCGACGGCCTGTCCGCCAGTCTGCGCTACGAGAACGGCGTGCTGGTGCGCGGCGCGACGCGGGGCGACGGGCGGACCGGCGAGGACGTGACCGCCAACTTGCGCACGATCGCCGACATCCCCGAGCGCCTGTCCGGTTCGGGCTGGCCCGAGGTGATCGAGGTGCGCGGCGAGGTCTATGCGCCGAACGACGCCTTCGACGCCTTCAACCGGGCGGCCGAGGAAGCGGGGAGCCGGACCTACGCCAACCCGCGCAATTTCGCCGCCGGCTCGCTGCGCCAGAAGGATGCGACGGTCACCGCGAAGCGGCCGCTGCGTTTTTTCGCCTACGCCTGGGGCGAGAGCTCGGCGCCGTTTGCGGAAACGCAATGGACGGCGCTGCAGGCCCTGCGCGCGTGGGGCTTTCCGGTCAACGACCGCTCGCAGCGGGTGGAGGACGCGGCGGGCCTGATCGCCCTCTATGATGGGCTGCAAGCCGACCGCGCCACCCTCGGCTATGACATCGACGGCGTGGTCTACAAGGTGGACCGGCTGGACTGGCAGGATCGCCTTGGCTTCGTCGCCCGCACCCCGCGCTGGGCCATCGCGCACAAATTTCCGGCGCAGCAGGCGCAGACCGTGCTGGAAGGCATCGACATCCAGGTCGGCCGGACCGGCTCGCACACGCCGGTGGCCCGGCTGCACCCCGTCACGGTCGGCGGCGTGGTGGTGCGAAACGCGACGCTGCACAACGCCGATGAGATCGAACGGCTGGACGTGCGCATCGGCGATACGGTGACCCTGCAGCGGGCCGGAGATGTCATCCCGCAGATCCTCGGCGTGGTCGATGCGGATCGGACGGGGCGCGGCGAGCGCTACGAATTCCCGCATGTTTGCATCTGTCCGCTGAAGACGGCGCTGGTGAAGGAGACCAATGCGTCGGGGGTGGAGTCGGTGGTGCGGCGTTGCACCGGCGAGCTGGCCTGCCCGTTCCAGCGCATCGAGCACCTCAAGCATTTCGTCAGCCGGCGGGCGTTCGATATCGAGGGGCTGGGTGAGAAGCAGCTGGTGGCCTTCCACGAGCGGGGGTGGATCAGCGAGCCGGCGGATATCTTCCGACTGGCCCGGGACGAGGCGAAGCTGGACGCCCTGCGGGCCGAGGACGGCTATGGCGAGACCAGCGTGCGCAATCTGGTGGCGGGGATCGATGCGCGGCGGACCATCGCCCTGGACCGGTTCATCTACGGGCTGGGGGTCAGGGACATCGGGGAGCAGACCTCGATCGTGCTGGCGCGGGCGTTCGAAACCTGGCCGGCGTTCGAGGCCGCCTGCCTCGCAGCCGCCGAGGGCGTTCCGAGCGAGGACTGGATGCGGCTGAACGAGACGCATGCGGTGTCGCCGCGCGTGATCGCCCAGCTGGCCGAGGCGTCGCTGGCGGCGGAGGATCCGTGGCCGGAGGCGCCGCTGGACCAGAAGATCGCCCTCGCCTTCCCCGGCCTCGCAGCGCCGGCGCGGCGGGGACTGGCGACGCTGGCCGATGACTGGGTCGGGCTGGTGCGGCTGGCGGAGGTGGCGCGCCGCGAGGGGCCGTCGGAGGGGCTGGGGCAGATCGCCGGCGTCGCGGGCGTCGGGCCGGTGGCGGCGCGGGCCCTGGCGCTGTTCTTCAGGGAGACGCACAACCGGGCCATGGTCGACGCCCTCGTGGCCCAGATGGACCGGATCGAGGACGCCGAGAAGCCGAAGACCGACACCGCTGTCGCCGGCAAGACCGTGGTCTTCACCGGCGCGCTGGAGCGGTTCACCCGCGACGAGGCCAAGGCGCGGGCGGAATCGCTGGGGGCCAAGGTGTCGGGCTCTGTGTCGAAGAAGACCGATTACCTCGTCGCCGGCCCCGGCGCCGGGTCCAAGCTGGCGGAGGCGCAGAAGCACGGCGTCGCGGTGCTGACCGAGGATGAGTGGCTGGCCCTGATCGGCGGTTGAGGGTCAGCGGTCGATGGCGGCCATGGTGGTCTCCGGATAGCGCTCGCCCGCCGCCGCATCCTTCGGGAAGGCCGCGTCGATGCGGGCGAGGTCTTCGGGCGTGAGGACGACGTCGATGGCGGCGACGTTCTCTTCCAGCGTCCGCACCCGCTTGGTCCCGGGGATGGGCACGAGGTCGTCGCCCTGGGCCAGCACCCAGGCGAGGGCCAGCTGGGCCGGCGTCACGCCCTTGTCGGCGGCGATGGCCTTCACCTCGTCGACCAGACGCAGGTTGCGCTGGAAATTGTCGCCGATGAAGCGCGGATTGGTCTTGCGCGAGTCGCCGTCCTCGAAATCGTCGGGCGAGCGGATCGCCCCAGTCAGGAAGCCGCGCCCCAGCGGGCTGTAAGGCACGAGGCCGACGCCGAGTTCGCGGCAGGTGGCCAGCACGCCGTCCTCGGGGTCCCGGGTCCATAGCGAATATTCGCTCTGCAGGGCGGTGATCGGATGCACCGCATGGCCGCGGCGCAGGGTTTCGGACGAGGCCTCCGACAGGCCCAGATAGCGCACCTTGCCCTCCTCGACGAAGCGGGCCATCGCGCCGACCGTGTCCTCGATCGGCGTGTTCGGGTCGACACGGTGCAGGTAGTAGAGGTCGATGGTCTCGACGCCGAGCCGCTTCAGACTGCCCTCGACCGCGTCGCGGGCCCGCGCCGGCGAGCCGTCCAGCGCCATGCCGCCCCCGGCCGGCGCGCCGCCGGGGGTGATGCCGAACTTGGTGGCGATGAAGGCCCGGTTCCGTTGGCCGGACAGGGCCCGCCCCACCAACTCCTCGTTGGTGTGCGGGCCGTAGATCTCGGCGGTGTCGAACAGGCTGACGCCCAGGTCGAGCGCCCGGTGGATGGTGGCGATGGACTCCGCCTCGGTCCCGGCGCGGCCGCCGTAGAAGGCGCTCATGCCCATGCAGCCGAGGCCGATGGCCGAAACCTCGGGGCCCGAACGGCCCAGCCTGCGCGTCTTCATCGGCGCATCTCCTGAAATGTGGGAAGCCGGCGGCGCATCCGCCGGCTCGCTTCAGATGGGCGCCGTTCGGCCTTATTTCAAGGGCGCGGTCTGCGCGCCCAGCCACTCCAGCACCTCGCCCTCGAGCAGCGGCCCCACCTTGGCCAGCACCTCGGCGTGATAGGCGTCGACATAGGCGCGCTCGTCGGCCGTCAGCAGGGCGACGTCGATGAGCCGCCGGTCCAGCGGGGCCATCGTCAGCTGCTCGAAGCCGTGCATCGGGCGTTCGCCGCCGGGAATGGGCGTGGGCGGGGTGACCACCTGCAGGGTCTCGATGCGGATGCCCCAATGACCTTCGCGGTAGTAGCCGGGCTCGTTGGACAGGATCATGCCGGTCAGCAGCGGCTGGGCGTTCGGCGCCTTGGCGATCCGTTGCGGCCCCTCGTGGACGCCCAGATAGCTGCCCACGCCGTGGCCGGTGCCGTGGTCGTAGTCGAAGCCCTGCATCCACAGCGGCAGGCGCGCCAGGGCGTCGAGCTGGTGGCCGGTCGTGCCTTCCGGGAAGCGCACGGTCGCCATGGCGACGTGGCCCTTGAGGACCAGGGTGAACATGCGCCGCTGATCGGCGGTCGGCTCGCCCACCGCCATGGTCCGCGTCACGTCGGTGGTGCCGTCGAGGTACTGGCCGCCGCCGTCGACCAGCAGAAGACTGCCCTTCTCGATGCGGCGAATCTTGTCGCCGACCGGCTTGTAGTGCGGCAGGGCGCCGTTCGGCCCGGCCCCGGCGATGGTGTCGAACGACAGGTCCTTCAGCGCGCCGGTTTCTTCGCGGAAGCCCTCCAGCGCCTCGGCGATCTCGCGTTCGCTCGGCAGGGTCTGCTGGGCCACGGTGTCGACCCAGTGCAGGAAGCGGGTCAGGGCGGCGCCGTCGCGGATGTGGGCCTGGCGGCTGCCCTCGATCTCCACCGGATTCTTGCAGGCGCGCGGCAGGGCGCAGGGATCGGCGGCGCGCACCACGGTCGCGCCGGCAGCCTCGAGGCGATCGAAATACCAGGCGGAGGACTGGCCCGGGTCGATCAGCACCCGCTGGCCGGACAGGTCGTCCAGCGCGCCGGACAGGGCCTCGGGCGCCTCCAGCGTCACGGCGTCGCCGAGCCAGCCGGGCAGGTCGTTGGCGACCTTGCGCGGGTCGAGGAACAGCCGCGCCGTCCCGTCGGCCCGCACCACGGCCTGGCCCAGGGGCAGCGGGGTGCGGATCACGTCGCCGCCGCGGATGTTGAACAGCCAGGCGATCGACGAGGGCGCGGTCAACACCGCCGCGTCGGCGCCGCGGTCGCGCAAGGCCTCGCCGATGCGGGCGCGCTTGGAGTCGCTGGTCTCGCCCGTATAGCGATCGTCATGGGCGACCACGGGTGCGGCCGGCTGCTCCGGACGGTCGTCGGCCCAGGCCAGGTCCAGCGGATTGGGCTCGACCGGCTTCAACTCGGCCCCGGCCTTCGCGGCCGCTCGCGCGAGGGTCGCCAGGGCGTCTGGGCTGTGCAGGCGCGGATCGTAGCCGATCACAGCCCCCTTCGGGGCCCGCTCCAGCCAGGCGGCCACGCCGCCGTTATCGAGGCTGAGAATCTCGAACTGGGCCGGGTCGACCTGGGCGCGGACCTGCACGGTGTAGCGGCCGTCGGCGAATACCGCCGCCCGGTCCGTCAGCACCGCGCCCGCCCCCGCCGAGCCGGTGAAGCCGGTCAGCCACGCCAGCCGCTCGTTGGCCGGGGGCAGATACTCGTTCTGGTGTTCGTCCTCGTGCGGGACCAGAAGGCCGTCGAGGCCCTGCTCGGCCATCCGGGCGCGGACGAGAGGCAGGTGTTTGGCCCCGAAGGACGGGTCGGTGGTTTCATCGAAGGACTGGCGCATGCGGGCTAGATAGCCTTCGTCGGACCGATTGGGGAGGGCCTGCCGTGCCCGGCCGTCCGCGAACCGGGCATGAAGTCGCGCCTTCCGGCGAGTTTCGCTCGAAAGGTTGGGGAGGGAGCGGGGCGTCCGGGCCTCGCCCGGTGCTGTTGTGTTGTTACCGTTTCGACGAGACAGGCCGCCCCGCGCAGTCGTTTTCCACACGCCGTCCGGCTGGCGGCCCGATTGAGGCCTTGCCGGGGCGCGGCGGCGCCATTGCTGGACCCCGCCGCGGGTCGGACATGACCGTACAAGGACGGCATCGGCCCGAACCTCGAGGCGCGCGGCGAGC
>DASRXE010000062.1:0-2260 GCA_035654315.1 Brevundimonas sp. | reverse complement strand
GCGGGCCCTTGGCGGTCCGGCCAACCTGAAGGCGGTCAGCGCCTGCACCACCCGCCTGCGCCTTGTGGTCGTGTCGCGCGACGCCGTCGACGAGCCGGCCCTGAAGCGGCTGGGAGCCCGCGGGATGATCTCGCCCTCGCCGACAGACCTGCAGGTCGTGCTTGGCCCCATCGCCGACGCCGTCGCCGACGAGATCCGCGCCTGCCTGGGCGAGGGCGGTCCGGCCGTCGCCTCTGACGCTGGCGCGGACGCCATTCGCCGCGCGCTCGGCTCTGCGGCCAATATCCGTGAAGTCGCTGTCCGGGCGAGCCGCCTGTGCATCCGCGTCGCCCGCGCGGAGGCGGTCGATCTGCCCGCCCTGGAACTGGCTGTCCCGAAAGGCGCGGTCATGACCGGACCGGACACGCTGCAATTGATCGTCGGCGAGAATGCCGAGGCCATGGCTTCGAACCTCGCCGCCCCGTGAGGTTCAGGTCGCCGGCAGCCTTTCAGCCGCCGGCGCCGGCCCGATTACGCACCAGATCGTCGACCACGGCCGGATCGGCCAGGGTCGAGGTGTCTCCCAGCGCCCCGACCTCGTTCTCGGCGATCTTCCTCAGGATGCGCCGCATGATCTTGCCCGAACGGGTCTTGGGCAGGCCCGGCGCCCACTGGATCACGTCCGGCGCGGCGATCGGCCCGATCTCCCGCCGCACCTGATCGACCAGCGCCTTGCGCAGCGCTTCGTCAGGCTCGACGCCCACGTTCAGCGTCACATAGGCGTAGATGCCCTGCCCCTTGATGTCGTGCGGGAAGCCGACCACTGCGGCCTCGGCCACGTCATCATGCAACACAAGGGCGCTCTCGATCTCCGCCGTGCCCATGCGGTGGCCCGAGACATTGATCACGTCGTCGACCCGGCCGGTGATCCAGTAGTAGCCGTCCTCGTCGCGGCGGCAGCCGTCGCCGGTGAAATACTTGCCCGGATAGGTCGCGAAATAGGTGTCGAAGAAGCGGGCGTGATCGCCCCACACGGTGCGCATCTGGCCAGGCCAGCTGTCGGTGATGCACAGGTTGCCCGACGCCGCGCCCTCCAGCACCTCCCCGTCGGCGTCGACCAGCTGCAGCTCCACCCCCGGCAACGGCTTCGTCGCCGAACCCGGCTTCAGGTCCGTCGCCCCCGGCAGCGGCGACACCAGGATGCCGCCGGTCTCCGTTTGCCACCAGGTGTCAACGATCGGGCAGCGCCCCTCGCCGACCACCTCATGGTACCAGCGCCACGCCTCCGGATTGATCGGCTCCCCGACGCTGCCGAGCAGGCGAAGGCTCTTGCGACTGGTCGCCTTCACCGGCCCGTCGCCCTCCCGCATCAGTGCTCTCAGCGCCGTCGGCGCCGTGTAGAAGATCTCGACCTGATGCTTGTCGACGACGCGCCAGAAGCGGCTGTGATCCGGATAGTTGGGCACGCCCTCGAACATCAGCGTCGTCGCGCCGTTGGCCAGCGGGCCGTAGACGCAATAGCTGTGGCCGGTCACCCAACCCACGTCGGCCGTGCACCAGAACACCTCGCCGGGGCGATAGTCGAACACCAGCTCATGCGTCCACGCGGCCCAGAACAGATAGCCGCCCGTGGTGTGCAGCACGCCCTTGGGCTTTCCGGTTGAGCCCGAGGTGTAGAGGATGAACAGCGGATCCTCGGCCTTCATCGGCTCGCAGGGGCACTCGTCGCTGACGCCGTGCTTGGCCTCGCCGTAGCGCACGTCGCGCCCCTCGACGATCGGGATGTCGCCGTTGGTGTGCGAGACGATCAGCACCGTCTCGACGATCTCCCCCGCGCCCTTCGCCAGCGCCGCATCGACATTGGCCTTCAGCGGCACCTTGCGGCCGCCGCGCAGACCTTCGTCGGCGGTGATCAGCAGATGGCTGTCGCAATCGACCAGACGGTCACGCAGGCTGTCCGGCGAGAAGCCGCCGAAGATCACCGAATGGACGGCTCCGATGCGGGCGCAGGCCAGCATGGCGTAGGCCGCCTCGGGGATCATCGGCAGGTAGATGGTGACCCGGTCGCCCTTCCCGACTCCGTGCGCCTTGAGCACGTTGGCCATGCGGCAGGTCTCGGCGTGGGCCTCGGCGTAGGTGATCTTGCGGCTGTCGGCCGGATCGTCGCCCTCCCAGATGATGGCGATGTCGTCGGCGCGATGGGGGAGGTGCCGGTCCAGGCAGTTGGCCGAGGCATTCAGCACCCCGTCTGCGTACCAGCGGATGCGGAAGTCGGCCTTGT
>DASRXE010000061.1:0-18570 GCA_035654315.1 Brevundimonas sp. | reverse complement strand
CCAACTCCAGCCCGACGAAGGTGGCGTAGAACTCGGGCAGGGTGACGGGCAGGGCCACGCCGAACGCAGCCAGGGGCAGGCAGGGCCCCGAGAAGGCGGCGAGGATGGCGTTGGAGCGGCGCGGGGCGGTCGGGACAGGCGATGCGGCGTCGGTCATGGACGGATCCGGAGCGGGGCGGATGAGTCGCCCGCAGCGTCACCATGCCGACTTTGAGCGCGACGCGCGAGCCGTCGACGCGCCTTGATTGGCGACGGCCGAAGGGCCTTGCCGTGGACACACGGCTGGGGCCACCATCGGGTCATGTCGAAGCGCGCGCTCCTGTCGATATTTGGCGTCTTGCCAGCCCTGATCGCGGTGCTGGCAGGAGCCGGAACCGCACACGCCCAGCCGGAACCGGACGCCGGCGCCGAGGCTTGCGACGCGGGCCAGATCGAATGGGGCGCTCCGGCGCTGGCCAACGCCATCTCCCACTATTCGCTGGAATGGACGCCCTTCGGCGCCGACGAGTGGGGCTGGGAGACCTATCTGCCGCTGATCCAGCAGGAACTGGGCACCGGTTGCGCGCCCGGCTCGCCCGCTTTCGCCCGCGCCATGGCCACATTCCAGGCGGCGCATGGCCTGCCGCCGACCGGGTGGTTCGATCCGGCGACCTTCCAGGTGTTCAAGGGTGTCTGGCAGGAGCGGCGGCCGTTCATCATGGCCCGGGTGCGCGAGGAGCCGTGTCCCGACCCGCCGCCGCTGTACCAGCTGGGCTATCTCGTCGCCTCGGAGGAGCACGCCGACCGGCTGACCCGCCTGCTGCGCCGCGACGTGCTGGAGGCTTATCGACGCCTGGTCGCGGCGGCCCGCGCCGAGGTCCCGGAAGTGGCGGCGGACCCTGAGCTGCTGCAGATTTTCTCGGGCTTCCGCGACCCGGAAGCCGACGCCGCGCGCTGCGCCGCCCAAGGCAATTGCGACGGCCTGCGCCGCGCGGTCTGTTCGCCGCACCGGACCGGGACCGCGGTGGACCTGTATGTCGGCCAACTGGCCGATGTAGGCGTCGACAACACCTCGCCGGCCAGCCGGCTGCACATGACCCGCAGCGCGACCTATCGCTGGCTGGTGCGCAACGCCGGCCGGTTCGGCTTTGTGCCCTATGTCTATGAGCCGTGGCACTGGGAGTGGGTCAGCCCGACGGGCGGCTATGCGGCGACGGCGGCGGCCCCGTGATCCGACCGCTGACGCCGGGGGAGACCGCTCTGGCGCGGGAGGCGTTTGGCGATCATCTGCGCTGCGAGACCGTCCGGTTCCTGTCCGCGCCTTGGCCGTTCGTACGGGCCTTCGTGCCCGGACGCTGGTTCGGCCGCGAGTGGATCGTCTGGCCCGCCCGCACCCTGCCGCCCGATATCGCCGCCGCGCCGCTGCCAACGCAGGCGGTGCTGGTCCATGAACTGACCCACGTCTGGCAGGCCCAGCAGGGGGTCAACCTCCTCACCGGCAAGCTCCGGGCCGGCGACCGCCCGGCGTCCTACGAATACCCGACGGGCATGGACTGCGAGTGGGGCGGACTGAACATCGAACAGCAGGCGATGGTGGTGGAGCATCGCTTCCGCCTGCTCCATGGCGGCCCGGCCCCCGCCTCGACCGACTTCTACGACCGCGTCTGTCCGCTGGGGCCCCGGATTGCAGACCGGCGCCAAGGCTTGCCTTTGGAAGGATGAGGCCCATCTTTAGATACTGTAAGTGTTACGGTTAGTAGGAAACCATGCCCCCGATCCTGTCTCGACAGCCAGCCCTGTTCTTTGGCCACGGATCTCCGATGAACGCGCTCGGCGGCCCTTATGCAGAAGCCTGGCGCGCGGTCGGCGTGGACGTGGGCAAGCCGAAGGGCGTGGTGATGATCTCCGCCCACTGGGAGACCGGCGGGCTCGCCGTCACGGCTCAGGAGAGGCCGGAAACCATCCATGATTTCGGGAGCTTCCCGGACGAACTGCATGCGATGCAGTATCCGGCGCCGGGCTCACCCGGCCTGGCGGCGCGCGTGTCCGATCTGACCGGGGCTGTCCAGACCACGCAGTGGGGACTGGATCACGGGACGTGGTCGGTGCTGGCCCACGTCTGGCCCGGGGCCGACGTCCCTGTGGTGCAGTTGTCACTGGACCGTCGGCTCGACGCCCGGGGGCATTTCGATCTCGCCCGCCGGCTGACCCCGCTGCGCGAGGAGGGGGTGGTGATCGCCGGCTCGGGCGATTTCGTGCACAACCTGCGCACCTGGAAGCGCGCCGGGGGCGAGCCCTACGCCTGGGCGACGCGGTTCAATGAGGCGGTCAAGGCGGCGCTGGTGCGCGGCGACGACGCAGCCCTGGTCGATTGGGTCGGACTGGCCGAGGACGCGCAGATGAGCGTTCCAACCGACGAGCATTTCCTGCCGCTGCTCTACGTCGCCGCCCAGCGCCAGCCGGGCGACGACGTCAGCTTCTTCAACGACGTCATCGAGGGTGGATCGATCTCGATGACGGGGGTGCGGATCGGTTAGGCCTTCTTCTGCATCGCCGCGTCGACGCTCCACGGGCCGGGACCGGCGGCGACGAAATACAGGAAGACGAAACAGTACAGGACGATGGTCTCGCCGCCGTTCATGAGCGGCAGCGGCGCCTGCATGCCATGCACCGCCCAATAGCCCACGGCGCAGAAGCCGGCGGCCAGGAAGGCGACGGGCCGGGTGAACAGGCCGATCAGGAACAGGGCTCCGAAGAGCAGCTCCAGCGGTCCGGACATGCCGGCGAGGCTGAGCCCGGGCTCGGGCAGGCCGTCCATGGCGGGGAAGCCCAGCACCTTGGCCGTGCCATGGCAGACGAACAGAAAGCCGGTGACGATGCGCAATACGCTGAGCAACTGCGGCTGGTAGGCCGAGAACCGGTCGAACATGAGTCCCTCCCTTATTGGGAAGGCCAGTCTGAAACCGAGTCGATGACAGCTACAACCAATGTCCGCTGGCGGACTCAGGCGGCCTTGTCGAGTTCGGCCATCTGCTGGATGGCGACGTAGTCGGTCTTGCCGGTGCCGAGCACAGGCACCTCGCCGACCCGCATGATCTTCTTGGGCACCGCGAGCTCCGGCGCGCCATGGAGGCGCGCCCATTCCGCCAGCCGGGCGACGTCGGCGTCCTTGCGGTCAGTGACCAGCACCAGCTTCTCGCCCTTGCGGCTGTCCGGGATGGAGACCACGGCGTGACGAGCCTCGGGCCAGACGGCGCTGGCCAACCCCTCGACGGCCGTCAGGGACACCATCTCGCCGCCGATCTTGGCGAAGCGTTTCACCCGACCCAGGATGCAGACATAGCCCTCCTCGTCGATCGCGACGATGTCGCCGGTATCGTGCCAGCCGTCCGGCAGCGGCTCGATGGCTTCGGGGTCGTCAGGCGAGAGATAGCCCTTCATCACATTCGGGCCGCGGAGGTACAGGCGGCCGCCCTCGTCGATGCCCTGCACCGGATCGAGCCGCCACTCCATGCCGGGCAGGATCTGGCCGACCGTGCCGGGCCGGTTGCGGTCGGGGTGATTGACCGCCACGACCGGCGCCGCCTCGGTGGCGCCGTAGCCCTCGAGCAGCTTCAGGCCGTGAAAGCGGGTGTTGAACAGGTGGTGCGTCTCGTCGCGGACCCGCTCGGCGCCGGCGACCACGAATTTCAGGGTGGCGAAATCATCGGGCCCGGCCACGCGGGCGTACTGGTTCAGGAAGGTGTCGGTGGCGAACAGGATCGACGCCTTCACGTCCGGCAGCAGTTCGACGATCTGTTTGGCGTGTAGCGGCGACGGATACTGGAACGCCTTCAGCCCTTGCAGCAGCGGCAGCAGCACGCCGCCGGTGAGGCCGAAGCAGTGGAAGGTCGGCAGCGGGTTGAACATCACCCAGGCCGGGTCCAGCGCGATGTGCTGCGCCACCTGCCTGCAGTTGGCGACGAGGTTCCACTGGCTCAGGACGACGCCCTTGGGCGCGCCGAAACTACCCGAGGTGAACAGCACCACGCCCGCCGCGGACGGTTCGGTCTTCACCCGGAACCGCCTCGGCATCAGGCCGGCCATCAGGCCGTACAGCTTGTCGGGCAGGCCGATCGAGGCGCGCACGTCGTCCAGCCAGACGACTTCGGCGACGCTTTCGATGTGGCCGATCAGCGCCTCCAGCTTGGCCTGCTGGATGAACCGTTTCGCGGTCAGCACCTTGCCGACGCCGGCGGCCTTGATGGCGGCCTTCACATTGCGTTCGCCCGAGGTGAAGTTGAGCATCACCGGCACGCGCCCGTGGGCGTGCAGGCCGTAGAAGGTGACCACCACTCCCATGCTGGACGGCAGCAGGATGGCGACCCGTTCCGCTGGTGCGGTCATGGCGGCGATCTTGCGGCCCAGCACGAAAGCTGCCCGGATCAGGCCGGTATAGGTGAGGGGCTTGCGATCCTGGTCCTCCAGGATCTCCTTGTCGCCGTAGGTGTCGCGGGCCGCGATCAGGGCGTCGAAGATCGTTTCCTCAACGGCCTTGGGGTCCAGGGGTACGCGCAAAGACAGCCTCCGTGACGCGTTGGCCGCGCCTTGTCCGGCGGCAAACTAGAGCGCGGCGCGGACGTTGAAAAGATAGGTTACCTTGCGTGAGCTTCGCCATCGCCTTGCCTTCGCCTTGCGGAAGGACGACATAGCGGTCTCGCATAGCCCGGAGCCCGCGACGCCTTGGTCACGCTGATCGACACCCTGACGAAGACGCCGGCTGAACTGCGTCACCCGGAAAAGCAGAACCGGCCCGAGACGGCGGTGCTGAAGAAGCCCGACTGGCTGCGCGTCAAGGCGCCCGGCTCGGGCCAGTACAACGCCACCCGCGCCATCGTGAAGGAGAAGGGGCTCCACACCGTCTGCGAGGAGGCCGCCTGCCCGAACATCGGCGAGTGCTGGAGCCAGAAGCACGCCACCCTGATGATCATGGGCGATACCTGCACGCGGGCCTGCGCCTTCTGCAACGTCAAGACCGGCCTGCCGCAGCCGCTCGACCCGGAGGAGCCCGGCAAGGTCGGGCTGGCGGTGGCGCAGCTGGGTCTGAATCATGTCGTCATCACCAGCGTGGACCGGGATGACGTATCCGACGGCGGGGCCGCCCATTTCGCCGAGGTGGTGCGCCAGATCCGCTTGCAGGCCCCGACCGCCACCATCGAGATCCTGACCCCCGACTTCCTGCGCAAGGACGGGGCGGCCGAGGTGATGATTGACGCCAAGCCGGACGTGTTCAACCACAACCTCGAGACCGTGCCGCGGCTGTATCTGAAGATCCGGCCCGGCGCCCGCTACTTCCACAGCTTGCGCCTGCTGCAGATGGTCAAGGAACGCGACCCCAACCAGTTCACCAAGTCCGGCATCATGGTCGGCTTGGGCGAGACCCGCGAAGAGGTCATGCAGGTGATGGACGACATGCGCTCGGCCGGCGTCGACTTCATCACGATCGGCCAGTACCTGCAGCCGACCCGCAAGCACGCCGCCATCGAGCGCTTCGTCACCCCGGAAGAGTTCAAGGCCTATGAGGCGATCGCCCGGGCCAAGGGTTTTCTGATGGTGTCGTCGTCGCCGCTGACCCGCTCGTCGCACCACGCCGGCGAGGATTTCGCGCGGCTGAAGGCGGCTCGTCTGGCGACCTCGAACAGGTGACGCCTGCAACGGTGAAGGGACGCCAAACCGTCGGCCCCGCCTCCTTGGTGATGTTCACGCTCTCTGCCGCGTCTCTGCCGGCAAATCTGTTGATCGTTGCCGTCTTCTATTGGGCCGGAACCCATCAGATCGACCAGTCCTCATCCGCGGCGGTCTGGGCGGTCGTGGCGGTGGCGGTCATTCTTATCGCGATGGGAGGCATGTTGTGGTCGCTGCGGCAGGGGCGGACGGGCCTCGGCCTCGCCCTGGCTGGCGGGCAACTGCTGCCGACACTCCTGCTCTGCGCCAACCTTGCCTTCGTCGCGCTTCGCTGACAGCAGAGCGACATGGCCATCCACCGCGTTACGAAAATCCTGCCCTATGCGCCCGACCAGCTCGCAGCGCTGGTCGCCGACGTGCGCGCCTATCCGGACTTCGTACCCTGGGTGTCGTCAATGCGGGCGTGGGGCGAACGCGAAGAGGCGCCCGGCGTGACGCTGATCGACGCCGAGGCCGCCGTCGGTTTCTCCTTCCTGAAGGAGCGGTTCTCGACCTGGGTCCGGCATGACCGCAAGGCTCCCAAGGTCGAGGTCGGCCTGTTGCGCGGTCCGTTCCATCACCTGAAGAACCGCTGGGAGTTCTTCCCGCATCCGGACGGTACGCGGGTCGAGTTCTTCATCGACTTCGCCTTCAAGTCGCGACTGCTAGATATGATGCTGCAGGCCAATTTCGACCGCGCGGTCGGCAAGCTGATGCACTGCTTCGAGGCCCGGGCGGCCCACCTCTACGGTTCGCAGGCGTGAGCTTCGACTTCGACGCCGTCGTGGTCGGCGCCGGCGCGGTCGGTCTGGCCTGCGGACGCTCGCTGGCGAAGCGGGGGCTGTCGGTGCTGGTGCTCGAGAAGGAGCCGCACATCGGCCAGAGCGTGTCCTCGCGGAACAGTGAGGTCATCCACGGCGGCCTCTACTATCCGACCGGCTCGCTGAAGGCGCGGTTCTGCGTACAGGGCCGGCGGCTGCTGTATGCCTTCCTCGACAGCCACAAGGTCGACTACCGCCGATGCGGCAAGCTGGTGGTGGCCACCGACGAGGCTGAGGTTGCGCGCATCGAGACCATCTTCGAACTGGCCACCGCGAACGAGGTCGAGGGGCTGGAGCACCTGACCGGCGCCCAGGCCCGGGCGCTGGAGCCGGGGCTGAACGCCCACGCCGCCATCCTGTCGCCCGAGAGCGGCGTGTTCGACAGCCACGGCTACATGCTCGCCCTGCAGGGCGAGATCGAGGACGCCGGCGGCTCGGTCGTGGTCTCCACGCCGTTCGAGCGAGCCGAGCCGCTCCCGGGCGGCGGCTTCACCGTCACGGCGGGCGGGGAGGGTGGGGCCACCCTGACCACCCGGTTGCTGGTCACCGCCCCGGGGCTCGCCGCACAGGACGTCGCCCGCCGCATCGAAGGCTATCCGGCCGAACGCATTCCGACCGGCCATTTCGGCAAGGGCGTCTATTTTCGGCTGGTCGGCAAGGCGCCGTTTGAGCGACTGATCTATCCGCCGCCGATCCCAGGTGCGCTGGGGACCCACTACCGCAAGGACCTCGGCGGCCAAGCGGTGTTCGGCCCCGATCTCGTCTATGTCGAGACCGAGGACTATTCGGTCGATCCGGCCAAGGCCGCGGCGTTTGAAGGCTATATCCGCCGCTTCTGGCCGGCCCTGCCGGAGGGCGCGCTGACACCCGACTACGCCGGCATACGTCCCAAGCTGCACGGACCGGGCGAGCCGCAACCGGATTTCCAGCTTCGCGGCCGCGCCGATCATGAGATCGACGGGCTGGTCGCCCTGTTCGGCATCGAAAGCCCCGGCCTGACCAGTTCGCTGGCCATCGGAGAGGCGGTGGCGGAGGCGCTGGCCGATGGATGAGATCGTCCTTCGTGATGCGGGGCCCGGCGACATCCCGCTGATCCAGCCTCTGGTCCACCATGCCTACCGAGGAGATCGGGCGCGCGTCGGCTGGACTCACGAGGCCGACCTGTTGGACGCCGCCCGGATCGATGAAGCGGCGCTGGCGGAAAGCATCGGCGACCCGCGTCAGACGATCATTCTCGCCGAACAGGGCGTTGAACCGGTCGGCTGCGTCCAGGTGACGGACAGGGGCGACGGCCTGGCCTATCTGGGCATGTTGACCGTCGCGGCCCCCCTGCAGGCGCGCGGCCTCGGGCGACGGCTGCTTCAGGCGGCCGAGGACCTGGCGGGCGATCGCTACGGCGCGATACGTATCGAGATGACCGTCATCGTCCAGCGGGACGAACTGATCGAATGGTATCAGCGCCGGGGCTATGCCCTGACGGGCGAGACGAGGCCCTTTCCCATGACCGATCCGCGCTTCGGCGTTCCGCGCCGCGGCGATCTCGCATTCGTCGTGCTCGAGAAGCCTCTGGCTTGACCGTACGGGGCCGCCACGCGCATCCACGGCCGATGGAACTCCTCACGCCCCGCCTGAAGCTGCGTTCCGCCCGCCCGGACGACCTGGAGGCGATGCACGCCGTGCTGTCGGACCCGCGCGCCACCCGCTGGTGGTCCACGCCGCCGCACGACAGCCTGGAGCAGACGCGGGTCTGGCTGGACAGCATGATCGCGAACGGGCCTGACCAGCCGGACTTCGTCATCGAGCGCGACGGCGTGGTGATCGGCAAGGCCGGCTTCTGGAATCTGCCGGAGGTCGGCTACATCCTGCACCCCGACCATTGGGGGCAGGGGATCGCTGCAGAGGCTGTCGGCGCCTCGATCGATCATGTATTCTCGACCCACGCGCTCGACGAACTGATCGCGGATGTCGATCCCGGAAACGCAGCGTCGATTCGCCTGCTGGAACGGCTCGGCTTCGTCCGGACAGGCTCAGCCAAGGCCACGATCGAGGTCGGGGGCGTCTGGATGGACAGCCTGTACTACGGACTTTCCCGGGCCCGCTGGAGCGCGCGTCTGCGGACTTGAACTCCCCGGCGTGTTCAGGCATAAGCCCGCGCTCACGTGGCGGCTCTTCCGGGGGCCGCCGCAGTTGTTTTCGCGCTTTCGGTCTCTGGATCGGGCGCCCGACCCTAAGAAGATTGAGACGGACATGGCCGTTCCGAAGCGCAAAGTATCGCCCTCGCGTCGCAACATGCGCCGCGCCCACGACTCGCTGGGTTCGAACCCGCACGTCGAGGACAAGGACACGGGCGAGCTGCGCCGCTCGCACCACATCGACTTGAAAACCGGCACCTATCGCGGCCGTCAGGTCCTGACGCCCAAGGAAGACTAGGTCTTTCGATCGGTTCGGGCCGACGGCCCGACGAAGCATTTCACGGCGCGCGATAGCCTCGCGCGCCGTTTTCGTGCGTTCTGTCCGGCGAACCCGAGCTGGAGACGCCCCATGAACCGCCTGATCGCTTCCGTCGCCGTCCTGTCGCTGACCGCCTGCGGGGCGCCGCCCGCCGAACCTGAGGCGCCGGCCCGGCCACCCGAGCCCGCCTCGGCGCCCGCCACGCCCGACGCGCCGGGCACGCCCGTCTCCGCCGCCGACAAACTGACCGCGCAAGGCTACGGCCCGCTGCGCGTGGGCATGACACGCGCCGAGGTCGAGGCGGCGATGGGGCCGGACGCCAATCCTGAGGCCGTGGGCGGCCCTGATCCGGCGTCCTGCGACATGTTCCGGCCGGAGCGGGCGCCCGAGGGCCTGCTGGTGATGGTGGAGAACGACGTGCTGACCAGCGTCTGGGTGAGCCGGAATGCGGCGGTCGAGACGGACCGGGCCCTGAACGTCGGAGACCCCGCCGCCGAGGTGAAGCGGGTCTACGGCGCCGCGGCGGAGGTCATGCCGCACAAGTACGCGGCAGCCCCGTCCGAATACATCACGGTCTGGTCCACGACCGATCACCAGAGCGCCGCCGCACGGGGCCTGAAATATGAGATCGGACCGGATGGCCGCGTCCAGTCCATCGCCGGCGGCGGGCCCAGCATCCAGTACGTCGAGGGCTGCGCCTGACCCCTCTGGACCCGGTTGGCGATTCAGAAGGCGTTGGGCTAAACCCCGCCATCCGATCCCTTCGACAGAGCCCGTCCCATGACCGATATCGCCGACATCGTCGCCCGCCAGATCCTCGACAGCCGCGGCAATCCGACGGTCGAGGTCGACGTAATCCTCGATGACGGCAGCTTCGGTCGCGCGGCGGTTCCGTCGGGCGCCTCGACCGGCGCGCACGAGGCGGTCGAGCTGCGCGACGGGGACAAGGACCTGTGGGGCGGCAAGGGAGTCGGCAAGGCGGTGGACGCCGTCAACGGCGAGATCTTCGACGCCCTTTCGGGAATGGACGCCGAGGACCAGCGCCGCATCGACGAGGCCCTGATCTCGCTGGACGGCACACCCAACAAGGGCCGGCTTGGCGCCAACGCCATCCTCGGCGTCAGCCTGGCCTGCGCCAAGGCGAGCGCCATCTCGTCAGGGCTGCCGCTGCATCGCTACCTCGGCGGCGTCTCGGCCCGCATCCTGCCGACCCCGATGATGAACATCATCAACGGCGGGGCCCACGCCGACAATCCGATCGACATCCAGGAGTTTATGATCCTGCCGACAGGAGCCGACAGCTTCTCGGAAGCCCTGCGCATGGGATCTGAGATCTTCCACGCCCTGCGTAAGCAGCTGAAGGACGCCGGCCACAACACCAACGTCGGCGACGAGGGCGGTTTCGCCCCCAATCTGGCCTCTGCCGAGGAAGCGCTTAGCTTCATCACCAGGGCGGGGCAGGCGGCGGGCTATCTGGCCGGCGAGGACTTCCACCTCGGCCTCGACGTCGCCGCGACCGAGTTCTTCAAGGACGGCAAATATGTCATGGCCGGGGAAGGCAAGACCTTCGAGGCCGACGCCATGGTCGGCTATCTCGCGGACCTGTGCGAGCGCTTCCCGATCGTCTCGATCGAGGACGGCTGCGCCGAAGATGATTTCGACGGCTGGAAGCTGCTGACCGATCGGCTCGGCGACCGCATCCAGATCGTCGGCGACGACCTGTTCGTGACCAATCCGGCGCGGCTGGCGGCGGGCATCGGCGAGGGCCTGGCCAACTCCATCCTGATCAAGGTCAACCAGATCGGCACCCTGTCCGAGACCCTGGACGCCGTCGATATGGCCCACCGGGCCGGCTACACCGCCGTGATGAGCCACCGCTCGGGCGAGACCGAGGATTCGACGATCGCCGACCTCGCCGTGGCCACCAACTGCGGGCAGATCAAGACCGGCTCGCTGGCCCGCTCGGACCGCACGGCCAAATACAACCAGCTGCTCCGCATCGAGGAGATGCTGGGCGACCAGGGCGCCTACTATGGCGACGGCATGCTGCTGAAATAGGCGAATGCGCGAATGGCGGCGTCGGCCGGCTCCGCGGTTCGGAAGCCGGACTTGATTGCGGTTCAAGACCGTCGGCGAACGACCGCGTTCGCGGTGACTGCGGTCGTCTGAGAAACTACAGTCAAGCTACGGTTCGTTAGGCATTTTCGGTCAGGACTCATTGACCGTGAGTTCACGCTCAGAAGGAGCGTCCGTCAGTGCCCGAGCGGATGAAGCCGTATTTCCCGTCAGCCATGCTGCTGCTGCTGATCGCCTACCTCGGCGTCCAGGCCCTGACGGGCGAACGCGGCCTGCTGAGCGGCGGGGCGCGCGACGCCATGCTCACGCAGCGCGAGGCCCAGCTGGCCGGCATTCTCGAACAGCGCCGCGATCTCGAGATTCGGGCCCGCTACCTGCGGGCTGACAGCCTGTCGCGGGATCTGCTCGAAGAGCGGGCCCGCGTGGTGCTGGGTTTCGCTGACCCGCGCGATTATGTGATCCGCGTCTCGTCGCCGGCTGCGACTGAAGGCCCCACGCCCGCCGCGTGAACTTTCGTTACATCCCCGTGAGGCGGCTTTGCCTTT
The DNA here is from genome assembly GCA_035654315.1 of Brevundimonas sp. Lineage (GTDB taxonomy): Bacteria > Pseudomonadota > Alphaproteobacteria > Caulobacterales > Caulobacteraceae > Brevundimonas. Next base: position 6,995 of record DASRXE010000061.1, on the reverse strand, counting down.
CGGGAACGAAGGCTGCTAAAGCCCCTTTCCGTAACGACAAGAGGCCCTGCATCCTGCCACCTGGCGAGGGCCCAGCCGGGAGATGACGGATGGCGAAAGCCCCCGCCGCCAAAGCTGATTCCAGCAAGGCGACCAAACTGCCCAATACGCCGACGGCCTCGAAGGAGGACCTGCTGCGCTTCTATCGCGAGATGGTGCTGATCCGCCGTTTTGAGGAGCGCGCCGGCCAGCTGTACGGCATGGGTCTGATCGGCGGCTTCTGCCACCTGTACATCGGCCAGGAGGCCGTGGCGGTGGGCGTTCAGGAGAGCGTCAAACAGGGCCACGACAAGATCATCACCGGCTACCGCGATCACGGCCACATGCTGGCCGCCGGCATGGATCCGAAGGAGGTCATGGCCGAGTTGACCGGCCGTATCGGCGGCTCGTCCAAGGGCAAGGGCGGCTCGATGCACATGTTCGACACCGCCACTGGCTTCTATGGCGGTCACGGCATCGTCGGCGCCCAGGTCGCCCTCGGCACCGGCCTCGCCTTTGCTGGCAAGTATCGGGGGGATGACTCGGTCGCCTTTGTCTATTTTGGCGATGGCGCAGCGAACCAGGGGCAAGTCTACGAGAGCTTCAACATGGCCCAGCTGTGGAAGCTGCCGGCCATCTACATCATCGAGAACAACCAGTACGCCATGGGCACGAGCATCGAGCGCTCGTCCTCGACGACGGACCTGAGCCAGCGCGGGGCCAGCTTCGGCATCCCGGGGGAACAGGTCGATGGCATGGACGTGCTGGCGGTGCGCGACGCGGTCGCCAGGGCCGTCAAGCGGGCGAGGGAAGGGGGCGGGCCCTACATCCTAGAGGTGAAGACCTACCGCTACCGCGGCCACTCCATGAGCGACCCGGCCAAATATCGCACTAAGGAGGAGGTCGACGAGGTCAAGAAGACGCGCGACCCCATCGATCACATCAAGACCCTGCTGGCCGCCGCCAAGGCGACCGATGACGAGCTCAAGGCGATCGACAACGAGGTGAAAGCCATCGTCGCCGAGGCCGTCCAGTTCGCCCAGGAAAGCCCCGAGCCGGATCCGTCCGAGCTCTACACCGACGTCTACGTGGAGGCGTCGGCGTGATCGCTATGCTGCTTGCCATAAGCCTTCAGACGCAGGCGCCGCCGCCGGCGGAAGCGCCTGCGCCCGTTCGGACCGCGGCGGACCCTTGCATCGAACTCCAGGGTCAGGGTCGCGCAACCATCGGTGAAGAGCGCTTCTCCGGTAGCGCCCTCACCCGAGCCGTGGCCCAGAGGATCCCCGCTGCTCGACCCCTGTTCATCCGGTTCGCCAACGAGCGAGCACGGAACGACGTCGAGGGTATGGCGGCCGTGATGGCCGGAGCGATCGATGCTCCCTCGATCCATATCGTCCAAACCTGCGAACTGCCTGCCGGGGAAATCGCTCAATGACCGACATTCTCATGCCGGCGCTGTCGCCCACGATGGAAGAGGGCACGCTGACCAAGTGGCACATCAAGGCGGGCGACACCGTGTCGGCCGGCCAGGTGATCGCTGAGATCGAGACTGACAAGGCCACGATGGAAGTCGAGGCCGTCGACGAGGGCGAGGTCTTGGAAATTCTCGTGGCCGAGGGGTCGGAGAACGTGAAGGTCAACACGCCGATCGCGCGCCTCTCCGGCGACGACGCCGGCGCTGCGGCTCCTGAACCCAGGGCTGATGCTCCGAAGCCCGAGCCCGCACCAGAAACGATCACGGACAAGTCCGGCGAGCCCGAGAAGAAGGACGTCACCGGGACGGGCCCGAAGGTCGAGCTGCGGGATCCGGAAATCCCGGCCGACGCCAAATTGGTCAAGACGACCATCCGCGACGCCCTGCGCGACGCCATGGCCGAGGAGATGCGCCGCGACGACAAGGTGTTCCTGATCGGCGAGGAAGTCGCCCAGTACCAAGGCGCCTACAAGGTCAGCCGCGAGCTGCTGCAGGAGTTCGGCGACCAGCGCGTGGTCGACACCCCGATCACCGAGCACGGCTTCGCCGGCCTGGGCGTCGGCGCGGCCATGGCGGGGCTGAAGCCGATCGTCGAGTTCATGACCTTCAACTTCGCCATGCAGGCCATCGACCACATCATCAATTCGGCGGCCAAGACGCTGTACATGTCGGGCGGCCAGATCACCGCCAGCGTGGTGTTCCGCGGCCCCAACGGCGCCGCCAGCCGCGTCGGCGCCCAGCACAGCCAGGACTATTCGGCCTGGTACGCCCAGGTGCCCGGTTTGAAGGTCATCGCGCCCTATGACGCGGCCGACGCCAAGGGGCTGATGAAGTCGGCCATTCGCGATCCCAACCCGATCGTCTTCCTTGAGCACGAGATGATGTACGGGCTGGAGTTCGACGTGCCGGAGGTCGACGACTATCTGGTGCCGATCGGCAAGGCCAAGGTCCGCCGCGAGGGGACGGACGTCACCATCACCGCCCACAGCCGCATGGTCGGCTTCGCCCTGCAGGCGGCCGAGAAGCTGGCGGAGGAGGCGATCAGCTGCGAGGTCGTCGACTTGCGCACCCTGCGCCCCCTGGATCACGAGACGATCGTCGAGAGCGTCAAGAAGACCAGCCGTCTGGTCTCGGCCGAGGAAGGCTGGGGGCCGATGGGCGTCGGCGCCGAGGTTGTGGCCCGGGTGATCGAACACGCCTTCGACTATCTTGATGCGCCTCCGCTGCGGGTGCACCAGGAGGACGTGCCTCTGCCCTACGCCGCCAATCTTGAAGCACTGTCGCTGCCGGGGGCCGACAAGATCATCGCGGCCGTGAAGCAGGTGATGGCATGAGTGAGCACAAATTCTCCCTGCCATTGCCGGATCGAGTGGTCGGCTCGACCGAGGACGGCACCGTCGGCGAGGTGGCTCGTGTCTGGGTGAACAAGGGCGCGCCTGAAATCGTCGTGCGCCCCGCCTTCGACGATCCGCGCGCCATGGGCTCGATGCTGGCCGAGGTGTGCTGGAATTTCGCCTATGCCTATGAACAGCGTGGCGGCATTACCCAAGCCGAGGCGCTGGAAGCGCTCCGTCAGGGCTGGACTGAAGGCCATGCCCGGGGCGATGCAAACGCCAGACAGGGGCGCACGCAATGACCGACATTCTGATGCCCGCGCTGTCTCCGACCATGGAGGAGGGCGTCCTCACCAAATGGCACGTCAAGGTCGGCGACATCGTCTCCGCCGGTGACGTCATCGCCGAGATCGAGACCGACAAGGCGACCATGGAGGTCGAAGCCGTCGACGAGGGCGAGGTCACCGACATTCTCGTCGCCGAAGGCTCGGAGGGCGTGAAGGTCAACACTCCGATCGCCCGCCTGAAGGACGAGGGCGGTGCGGCCGCCCCGGCGCCGAAGGCTGAATCGCCGAAACCTGAACCGGCGAAGGCGGAGCCCGCCAAGGCCGAAGCGGCGCCGGCTCCCGCCGGGTCTGCGAAGGCCGCTCCGGCGCCGAAGGCCGATGGCGAACGAATCTTCGCCTCGCCGCTGGCCCGCCGCCTCGCGGCCCAGGCCGGCGTCGACCTGAAATCCATCAAGGGCACCGGGCCGCACGGCCGCATCGTGAAACGCGATGTCGAGGGCGCGCGCAAGGGAGGGGCCCAGCCGGCCGCCGCCGCCGGCGCGCCGGCCAAGGCCCGCAAGGTCCAGTCTCTGGCCCAGATGGGCATTCCCGACGGCACCTACGACCTCGTGCCGCTGGACGGGATGCGCAAGGCCATCGCCCGACGCATGACCGACAGCTTCCGCGACGTGCCGCATTTCCCGCTGACCATCGACTGCGAGATCGACGGACTGCTGGCCGCGCGCGCCAGGGTCAACGCCCTGCTCGAGAAGGACGGCGTCAAGGTTTCGGTCAACGATTTCGTCATCAAGGCTTCGGCCATGGCCCTGAAGGCCGTGCCCGAAGCCAACGCCAGCTATTCGCCCGAGGGGCTGGCCATGCACCACCACGCCGACGTGGCCATGGCCGTGGCCATCGAAGGCGGCCTGATCACCCCCATCATCCGCAAGGCCGAGACCAAGACCCTGTCGCAGATCGCGACCGAGTCGAAAGACCTCGCCAAGCGCGCTCGTGACCGCAAGCTGAAGCCCGAGGAGTTCCAGGGCGGCACCTTCAGCGTGTCTAACCTGGGCATGTTCGGCATCAAGTCGTTCGCGTCGATCATCAACGAGCCGCAGGGCGCGATCATGAGCGTCGGGGCCGGGACGCAGCGCGCCGTGGTGAAGAACGGGCAGCTGGCCGTCGCCACCGTCATGTCGGTCACCCTGACCTGCGATCACCGGGTCGTGGACGGCGCCACGGGCGCGAAATTCCTGCAGGTCTTCAAGGCGATGATCGAAGATCCTGTGACGATGCTGGCCTGATCGAACGGCCTTGCGCCCCTCTCCGCTCCGCTCAATGATGGCGGAGAGGGTGAGGGGCCGGATGTCGGGACGCCATGACGGTTGAGGAGGCAGCGGCCTGTCCCGCTTGTCGTGCGGTCCTGCGCGGAAGGTACTGCCACGACTGCGGGCAGGACACCCAGGCACGTCCGCGACCGCTGCGGGAATGGGCCGCCGAAGCCTTTTCCGAAGCCAATCTGATCGACGGCCGGACGGCGCGGACTCTGGCGGCGCTGGCGGCTCGTCCGGGACGGCTGCTCGAGGCCTATCGTGACGGGGCCGGAACGCTTTACCAGACCCCGACCAAACTCTTCATCGTCATGACGGCGCTGTTCCTGCTGGTGCTGAGCTTCGCGGACGTGCGGCTCTATCAGTTCATCGCCAAGGTGACGGATCCAACGCAGCCGGTAACCGCGACGGCCGACCCGGACGGGACGACCGTCCATCTTGGCAATGCGATCCAGGCCGAGGTGTGGATGCAGCGACGGGTCGAGCCGGCCGTCGATCCGGCGGTGACCGCCGCCATCGAGGCTGCCGCCAATCGCGCCACCTCCGAACGCGACCGCCAGAACCTGCTTTACGACATCCAGGCCAACAAGGAGCAGGGGATCTTCTCGGAACGGCTGGCCGCCTGGCTGCCGAATATGCTGTGGCTGTTGATGCCCCTTTACGCCCTGCTGCTGGCGCCGCTGTTCGGGCGCCGCCGGTTGCTGATGGAGCATCTGGTGTTCGCCATGTGGGCGCATGTCACCGGCTTCGGCCTGCTGATCCTCCTGGCGCTGGCCAACAAGTTCGGGGCCGGGGCGCCGGCGTGGCCGGTCGTATTTCCATATCTCGCCTACTTCACCCTCGCCGCCGCCCGCTACTACGGCGTCGACTGGCCCCGGGCGCTCTGGCGGGGCGCGGTCCACCTGGCTCTCTACGTCCTGCTGGTCCTCATCCCCGCCGCGATCGTGGTCGCGTTCACCGCTCTCGACCAGCAAGCCTTCCTCACCTTCTACAACGCCTCCTGACTTTTCGTTTCGCAGGTGGGAGGGGAGGGTGCCCTTCGCGGCCCCGGCGCGTTAAGAGGCGCTGCTCAAGGAGATTTTCGCATGGCTGAGTTCGATCTGGTCGTCATCGGTTCCGGCCCCGGCGGCTATGTGGCTGCGATCCGGGCCAGCCAGCTGGGTCTGAAGACGGCCATTGTGGAGCGCGAAAACCTGGGCGGCATCTGCCTCAACTGGGGCTGTATCCCCACCAAGGCGCTGCTCAAGTCGGGCGAGAAGTACGAGAGCCTGTCGCACCTGAAGGACTACGGTCTGTCGGCGGACAAGGTCGGCTTCGATTTCGACGCCATCATCCAGCGCTCTCGCGGAGTGGCCGCCCAGATGAACAAGGGCGTCACCTTCCTGATGAAGAAGCACAAGATCGAGGTGATCGAAGGCACGGCGAAGCTGGAGAAGGGCGCCGTAGCTCCAAAGGTCGTCGTCGCGCTCAAGGCGGGCGGCTCGCGCACCGTCGAGGCGAAAAACGTCATGCTGGCCGTCGGCGCCCGCGCCAAGGCGATCCCGCAGATCGGGCTGGAAGCCGACGGCGACCGCATCTGGGCCTACCGTGAGGCCATGGCGCCGAAGAAGATGCCTGCCTCGATCGTGGTCATTGGATCGGGCGCCATCGGGGTTGAATTTGGCAGCTTCTACCGGGCGTTGGGCGTGGAAGTTACCGTAGTGGAAGCGGTCGACCGGATCATGCCGGTCGAGGACGAGGAGGTCTCCAAAGCGGCGCAGAAGGCCTTCGAGAAGCGCGGCATGAAATTCCGCACCGGCTGCAAGGTCACCAAGGTCTCGAAGGTCGGGAAGGGCGTGCAGGTCGCCATCGAGGCCGGCGGCAAGGCCGAGACGCTGGAGGCGGAGGTCTGCATCTCGGCGGTCGGCATCACCGCCAACACCGACGGCATCGGGCTGGAGGCGCTGGGCGTGGCCATGGACCGCGGCCACATCACCATCGACGCCCACTGCCAGACCAATGTGAAGGGGCTGTACGCCATCGGCGACTGCGCCGGCGCGCCGTGGCTGGCGCACAAGGCCTCGCATGAGGGCATTCACGCGGCCGAGCACATCGCCGGCTTCAAGACGCCCAACGTCCATTCGCCGATTGCGGGCTGCACCTACGCCCAGCCGCAGGTCGCTTCGGTCGGGATCACGGAGCAGGGGGCCCGCGAGGCCAAGCGGGAGGTGAAGATCGGCCGCTTCCCGTTCCGGGTGAACGGCAAGGCCGTGGCCGCGGGCGAGATCGAGGGCTTTGTGAAGGTCATCTTCGACGCCAGGACGGGCGCACTGATCGGCGCCCATCTGATCGGGGCCGAGGTCACCGAAATGATCCAGGGCTTCGTCACCGCCATCACCATGGAGGCGACGGAAGAGGACATCCACGGCATTGTCTATCCGCACCCGACCATGTCGGAAGCGATGCACGAGGCTTCGCTGGACGCCTACCAGCGGGTGCTGCACATCTGAGGCCGCGCGGTTCTAGCGCTTCTTCCCCAGCTCGGCGGCGATGTCCTTGACCATGCGGCCGGCCTTGCGGTGGGCGGTGACGA
>DASRXE010000060.1:0-4293 GCA_035654315.1 Brevundimonas sp. | reverse complement strand
CTCTCCATCGCCATAGGTCGCCGCCGACGAGGCGTAGACCATCCGCGCGTCCCGCAGGGCGCACCAGTCCCAGATGTCCCGGGACAGGGTGAAGTTGGTGCGGATGATAAGGTCAGCGTCCGCCTCGGTCGTCGACGAGATGGCGCCCATGTGGACCACGGCCTCAATCCGATCCGCGTGCCGCTCCAGCTGATCGAATAGCTCCTCCGGCTGCCAGAAGTCCGCGATCGGGTGTTTGGCGATGTTCTTCCACTTGCCGAGAGCGGCGTCTTCCAGCCGGTCGCACACGACGACGTCGCGCCGGTCCTCGGCGCACAGCCGGGCCACGATGTTCGAACCGATGAACCCGGCCCCGCCGGTGACCACGATCATCCGCCGGCTCATCGCTCGTCCTTCATCTTCTCGATCGTCTTCGTGGTCGAATAGCCATCCTCGAAGGTGGCCAGCCTGACCTCGCCGCCCCAGCTCTCCACCAGGTCGCCGCCGACCACGCCCTCACGGGTGTAGTCCGCCCCCTTGATCAGCACGTCGGGCCGGAGCCGCTCGATCAGCGTCAGCGGCGTCGGCTCGTCGAAACTGGTCACCCGGTCCACGCTCTGCAGCCCGCCAATGACCACGGCCCGGCTGTCGAGGTCGTTGATCGGCCGCCCCTCGCCCTTCAGCCGCCGCACGGACGCGTCCGTGTTCAGCGCCACCACCAGCCGATCGCACCATGACCGCGCCTGGGCCAGATAGGCGACATGTCCCCGATGGAGGATGTCGAAACAGCCGTTTGTGAAGCCGACCTTCAGCCCCTGCCGCTTCCAGCCCTCCACCACATGCGCCAGCTCCTCCAGCGGCATCACCTTGGCGTGGGCGCCCGCGGCGTGCTGGCTCATCTCGGCGTCGATCAGCTCCGCCGGGGTGACCACGGCCGTGCCCGCCTTGCCGACCACCACGCCGGAGGCGAGGATGGCGAACTCCACCGCCGTCTCCAGCGAGGCCCCCGTCCCCAGCGCCAGCCCCAGCGCCGCCAGCCCGGTGTCACCCGCGCCCGAGACGTCGAACACCTCGCGCGCCCGGCCGGGGAAATGCTTCACCGGCCCGTCCCGCCGCATCAGACTCATGCCCTTGCCGGCCCGGGTCACCACGATCGCCTTCGCGGTCGTCGTCCGAAGCAGCGCGTCCAGCGCCGCCTCGACCTCAGCGTCCGTCTCGACCGGCAGGCCCGTCGCCGCCGCCAGTTCGCTGGCGTTGGGCTTGATCAGGTCGACGGCGCCGTAGCGGGCGAAGTCGCGGCCCTTGGGATCGACCACGACCGGCGCGCCGCTGTCCTGCGCCGCCTGGAGCGCCTGCCCGATTACCAGATCGCTGACCACGCCCTTTGCGTAGTCCGACAGCAGGCAGACCGAAGCGCCGGCGAATGCGCCGCTTTCTTCGCCCATGAGCGCCGCCGCCTCCTCGTCCAGTCGGAGCAGTTGCTGGCCCGCGGCGACGAAGCGGGTCTTGACGATCGTGGCGACGCCGGCGCGCCGTTCGACCACGTCCTCGATGCCCGCCTCGGCCGCGATCAGGGCCGCCAGTTCGTCGCCGGCCGCATCCTGGCCCGAAACCGCGCCCAGCCGCGCCAACCCGCCCAGCGCGGCGACATTGCGGGCGACATTGCCCACGCCGCCGGGCATCGCCGTCGTTCGCCGGGTCCTCAGCACCGGAATGGGGGCTTCGGGAGAAATTCGGCCGACCTCGCCATAGACATAGCGGTCCAGCATCAGGTCCCCTACGCAGGCCACCTTCACGCCGCGCACGCGCTCGAGCAGCGCCTGCAGTCCGCCGAGATCGAGGATGCGTTCAGCCATGAGCCTGAGCTAGAACGAGCCAGCCTCCGGCACAACCTCTCACGCAGGCCCGCCATGACCGTTCGCGACGCCGACCCTACCGACGTGGAGCCCCTCGCCGATCTCTGGTGGAGCGGCTGGCGCGACGGCCACGCCGCCATACTGCCGCCCGAACTGGCGCGGCATCGCACCCTCGACAGCTTCCGGGCCCGGATAGAGAAGGCGCGGCCTGACGTCCGGGTCATGGGCCCCCGCGGCGCGCCGGTCGCCTTTCATCTGATCAAGGGCGACGAACTCAACCAGTTCTACGTCTCGGCCGCGGCGCGCGGCACGGGCGTCGCCGCCGAGCTGATGGCCGATGCGGAGGCCCAGTTCCGCACTCGCGGGGTTGATCCCGCCTGGCTGGCCTGCGCCATCGGCAACGACCGCGCAGCCCGCTTCTACGAAAAGGCCGGCTGGCGCCGGACCGGCGTCGAGGACGTGCCCACGGAGACCGCTGACGGTCCGTTCCCGCTCAAGGTCTGGCGGTACGAGAAGCGCCTGCCGCGGCCCTAGGCCGCCTTCGCCATCCGCGCCTTGGTCAGGTCGTCATAGGCGATCAGGTCGGCGGCCAGCGCCTCGAACTGGTTCAGCGGCACCATGTTGGGCCCGTCCGATGGGGCGTTGTCGGGGTCCTGGTGGGTCTCCATGAAGACCGCGTCCACGCCCACGGCCACCGCCGCCCGGGCCAGCACCGGCACAAACTCGCGTTGCCCGCCCGAAGACGTTCCCTGCCCGCCCGGTTGCTGTACGCTGTGGGTGGCGTCGAACACCACGGGGCAGCCGATCTCGCGCAGCACCGGCAGGGCGCGCATGTCGCTGACCAGGGTGTTGTAGCCGAAGCTGGCCCCGCGCTCGCATGCCATGACGTTCGGGTCGCCGGCTCCCACCACCTTGGCGATGACGTTTTTCATATCCCAGGGGTCGAGGAACTGGCCCTTCTTGATGTTGATCGCCTTGCCGGTCGCCGCAGCGGCCAGCAGCAGGTCGGTCTGGCGGCTAAGGAAGGCCGGGATCTGCAGCACGTCCACCGCCTGCGCCGCCTCGGCGCAGTGCGCCTCGTTGTGCACGTCGGTCAGCACCGGCAGACCCACGCTCTCGCGGATTTCCGCGAAGATCGGCAGCGAGCCTTCCAGCCCCAGCCCCCGCGCCGCATTGGCGCTGGTCCGGTTGGCCTTGTCGAAACTGGTCTTGTAGATGATCCCGACGTTCAGCCGTTCGCCGATCTCCCTCAGCGCGTGGGCCATCTCCAGCGCATGCTGGCGGCTCTCCAGCTGGCACGGCCCGGCGATGAAGACGATCCTCTGCCCGCCGCCGATACTGACCGGGCGCTTCAGGCCGTCCTTGATGTCGATGATGGCGTTAGGCTTGGACACGGCGATCTTCCCGGAATGACGGCTTGGCGGCGCACGCTCCCTGCGCCGCCGATAAGGCGGTCAGGTGGCGTTGAACCCTTGGCGGCGCAAGCTACACGGCGGTCGTTTGCAAGGCCACCACGTCGGCCGCGGCCCAGGGATTGACGAGCCGCCCCGTCCGACCCCACCTTCACCGCATGACGTCGGTCACCGCCGATCGCCAGGAGGCCGCCGCCCGCTCGCCGCGCGGGTTCGGCCTGCTGTTGCGTCTGCTGACCTCCAACTGGACCGTCGGACGCCTGATCGTACGGCTGCCGGGCGGCGCCAGTCACAGGCTGGAGGGAAGCCAGCCCGGTCCATCCGCGACGCTCGAAATCCGCGACTACCGATTTGCCGGCCGCGTTCTCGCCTCCGGCGATATCGGCTTCGCCGAGGGCTATATGGCCGGTGAGTGGGAGACGCCGCATCTCGCCGCCCTGCTCGAGGCGCTGGCCCGCAATGGCGACCACATTCGCCGCCTGATGGTCGGCAACTCGATGATGAAGGCCGTCCACTGGCTGTCGCACCGGATGAACCGCAACAGCCGGTCGGGCTCGCGCAAGAACATTCACGCGCACTACGACCTCGGCAACGCCTTCTACGCCGCCTGGCTCGACCCCTCGATGACCTATTCGTCGGCGCGCTTCACCCGCGCCGGTCAGGCGCTCGAAACGGCCCAGCGCGAGAAATACGCCGGCCTCGCCCGCGCCATGGACCTCCAGGCCGGCCACTCCGTGCTCGAGATCGGTTGCGGCTGGGGCGGATTCGCCGAGTTCGCGGCCAGGGACGTCGGCGCCCGCGTCACCGGCATCACCATCTCACGCGAGCAGTACGATTTCGCCCGCCAGCGGATTTTCAACGCCGGTCTGTCCGAACGCGCCGACATCCAGCTGATCGACTACCGCGACGTTCAGGGGCGCTTCTACCGCGTCGCCTCGATCGAGATGTTCGAGGCGGTGGGCGAGGAGTACTGGCCCGCCTATTTCGGCAAGATCCGCGACGTGCTTGAGCCCGGCGGCCGGGCCGGCCTGCAGATCATCACCATC
>DASRXE010000059.1:0-5949 GCA_035654315.1 Brevundimonas sp. | reverse complement strand
CGTCGATGACACGGTCCGCGACCAACTGGCTCCCCTGCCGGTGGAGGCGCTGCGGATCGGAGAGCGAACGCTGGCGCAAGCCCGGCGTTTCGGCCTGAAACGCATCGGCGACCTGTATCCCATGCCGCGGGCGGGACTGGCCCGGCGGTTCCGGAACGACGGCGGGATCGACCTCGTCCAGAGGCTGGATCAGGCGTTGGGCTACCTCGGGGAGGCCCTGATCCCCGTCCGCCCGCCGCCCCGCTATCGCGCGTGGGAGGCCTGGGCCGAACCGCTCGGCGATCTGGAGGGGGTCGAGGCGCGGCTGCCCGAACTGGCCGCCGACCTCGTCGGTCCGCTGGAGCGCGACGGGCAGGGGGCGCGAGCCCTGACCCTGACCGGTTTCCGCTCCGACGGCCGCACCACCTCGCTGTCGGTTCGCATGAGCCGCCCGGACCGCGACGTCTCCATCTGGCTGCGTCTGTTCCGCGAGGCTGGTCTGGGCAAGCTGGAGCTGGGCTTCGGACTCGACGCCCTGATGCTGACCGCCGACGTGGTCGAGCCGATGGTCGCCTGTCAGGCGGCGCTGGAGACGGGGGCGGAAACCCGGCAGACCGAGAGCCTCGCCGCCCTGGTCGACCGGCTGTCGGCGCGGCTGGGCGAGGCGCATGTGCTGACGCCCGAGGCGGTGGACAGCTGGATTCCCGAGCGGGCCGAACGGCTGCGTCCCGCCCTGGGTCGCCGGATCTCGGCCGATCGGGGCGAGGTCGGACGCCGGCCCATCCTGCTGCTGGACCCGCCCGAACCGATCAAGGATCCCCTGTTCGACCTGCCCGACGGCGCTCCGGCCCGCTTCACCTGGCGCCGCGCTCCCCGCCGCGTGATCCGCGCCGAGGGCCCCGAACGCCTGTCGCCCGAATGGTGGCGGACCGCCCGGGCCCGGACCCGCGACTACTACTGCCTCGAGGATGCCGAGGGCGGTCGCTACTGGATCTTCCGCGAAGGCCTCTATGGCCGGGAGTACGCCGGCGCCCCCGGCGAGCGGGCCCCCACCTGGTGGATGCACGGGGTGCTGGCGTGAGCGGCTGGGACGGCGACTACGCCGAGCTCGGCGCCATGACCAATTTCAGCTTCCTCGAAGGGGCGTCGCATCCCGGCGAGCTGATGGTGCAGGCGAAGTCGCTGGGTCTCGCCGCCGTCGGCGTGGCCGACCGCAACACCTTGGCCGGCATGGTGCGGGCGCTGATGGGCGCCGAGAAGATCGGCCTCCGGTTGGTCATAGGCGCGCGGCTGGGCTTCACCGACGGGACCGACCTGATCGTCTTCCCGCGCGACCGCGCCGCCTATGGCCGTCTCTGCCGTCTGCTGTCCCTCGGCAAGAGCGAGGCGGTGCCCCAACCGGGCGCCGATCCCGACGGCGACCGGATCGAAAAGGCCGAGACGCGCCTGACCTTCGAACAGGCCGTCGGGCTCGGCGAAGGGATGATCGCCCTGACGCCGGCTCCGACAATCCCCGACGCCGCGTTCGAGGCCCGACTGGCGGCGTGGCGACGCGTCTGGCCCGACGACCTGTATCTGGCCGCCTCGCCCCTCTGGCGCGGCGATGACCGGCGCCGGCTGAACCGGCTGGCCGCCATGGCGCAACGGACCGGCGCGCCGATGATCGCCACCAACGCCGTGCTCTACCACCATCCCGACCGGCGCATGCTGCAGGACGTGCTCACCTGCATCCGCGAGGGGACGACCATCGACAAGGCCGGCCGCCGGCTGCAGGCCAACGCCGAACGTTCCCTGAAGCCGTCGGCCCAGATGGCGCGGATGTTCCGCGGCCACGAGGCGGCGCTGGCGCGGACCATGGATGTGGTGCGGGCCTGCACCTTCTCGCTTCGGGAGCTTGAGTACCAATACCCCGACGAGCCGGTGCCTTCCGGCTGGACCGCCCAGCGCCGGCTGATCCGCCTGACCTTCCAGGGCGCGCGGGAAAGGTGGCCCGAAGGCGTGTCGTCCCGCATCCGCGAAACCATCATCAAGGAGCTGAAGCTGATCAAGCAGCTGAAGTATCCAAACTACTTTCTGACCGTGCACGACATCGTCGCCTGGGCCCGGAACCAGGCAAAGCCGATCCTCTGCCAGGGCCGCGGCTCGGCGGCCAACTCCGTGGTCTGCTACTGCCTCGGCGTCACCAGCGTGAACCCGGCCGAGCAGGACGTCCTGATCGAGCGTTTCATGTCGGCCGACCGGGACGAGCCGCCGGACATCGACGTCGATTTCGAGCACGAGCGGCGCGAGGAGGTGATGCAGTACGTCTATCGCCGCTACGGCCGCGACCGGGCGGCCATCGTGGCGACGATCATCCACTACCGACCCCGCTCGGCCATCCGCGACGTGGGCAAGGCGCTGGGGCTGACCGAGGACGTCACCGCCCGCATGGCCGACACGGTCTGGGGGTCATGGGGCGAGGGGGTGAAGGACGAGCACATTGACCGGACGGGTCTGAACCGCGACGAGGCGCGCCTGAAACTGGCGCTGGAGCTGACGGCCGAGCTGATCAAATTCCCCCGCCACCTGAGCCAGCACGTCGGCGGCTATGTGCTGAGCCAGACGCCCCTGCTTGAGATCGTCCCGATCGGCAACGCGGCCATGCCGGACCGCACCTTCATCGAATGGGACAAGGACGACATCGATCATCTCAGGCTGATGAAGGTCGACGTGCTGGCGCTGGGCATGCTGACCGCCCTGAGACGCGGTTTCGACCTGATCGCCGAAAGCTACGGACAGCGGTTCGAGCTGCACACGGTCCCGCAGGGGGACCCGGCGGTCTACCGGATGCTGCAGCGGGCCGACTCCCTGGGGGTCTTCCAGGTCGAGAGCCGGGCCCAGATGTCGATGCTGCCGCGCCTGAAGCCCGAGACCTTCTACGATCTGGTGGTCGAGGTGGCGATCGTGCGGCCGGGCCCGATCCAGGGCGGCATGGTGCATCCGTATCTAAAGCGGCGGGCAGAACGGCGCGCGGCGGAAGCGAAGGGCCTGCCCTACGAGATCGACTATCCAAGCCCCTCGCCCGAGCACGGCCCGGCCGACGAACTGAAACAGGTGCTGCACAAGACGCTGGGCGTGCCCCTGTTCCAGGAGCAGGCCATGCGCATCGCCATGGAGGCGGCCAAATATTCGCCGGCGGAGGCTAACAGCCTCAGGCGGGCCATGGCGACGTTCCGGCACATGGGCACGATCGGCGAACATGAGACGCGGTTCGTCAACCGGATGATCGCCCGCGGCTACGACGCCGACTTCGCGCGCAGCTGCTTCGACCAGATCAAGGGGTTCGGCGAATACGGCTTTCCCGAAAGCCACGCCTGCTCGTTCGCCCTGCTGGTCTACATTTCCTCCTGGATGAAGCATCACTATCCCGAGGCCTTCACGGCCGCCCTGCTGAACAGCCAGCCGATGGGCTTCTACGCCCCGGCGCAACTGGTCCGGGACGCTCGTGAGCACGACGTCGAGGTGCGCCATCCCGACGTCAACGCCAGCGACTGGGACGCGACCTTGGAGCCGCGTGGCGAGGGTGCGCCCTTCGCCCTGCGGCTGGGCCTGCGGTCGATCGACGGGTTCCGCAAGGAATGGGGCGAGCGGATCATGGAAGTCCGCAGGGAGGGTCCGTTCGCCGATCTGGAGGATCTGCGGGTGCGGGCTATGCTGCCGCCGGCGGCGCTGGACCGGATGGCCGAAGCGGACGCCTATGGTTCGCTGGATCTGACTCGGCGACAGGGGCTTTGGGCGGCCAAGGGGGCAGCGCCCGCCGCCTCGGCCCCGCTGTTCGAGGCCATGGGGCTGGACGAGGCGGACGGCCGGCCCCCCGAGGCGCTGCCCAGGCTGTCGGCCTCGGAGGAGGTGGTCGGCGACTACCAGACGATCCGGCTGTCGCTGAAGGGACATCCTGTGGCGTTCCTGAGGGGGCGGCTGGAGGGGGCCGGGGCGGTGACGGCGAAGACGTGCGAGACGGTGGCGGACGGACGACGGGTGCAGGTTGGGGGGGTGGTGCTGGTGCGGCAGCGGCCGGGGACGGCCAAGGGAGTCTGCTTCATGACGGTCGAGGACGAGACGGGGGTGGTCAATCTGGTGCTCTGGGAGTCGATCTTCGAGCGGTTCCGGCCAGTGGCGATGGGGGCGCGGATGGTGTTGGTGAAGGGGCGGATCCAGCGGGCCGAGGGGGTGACCCATCTGGTGGTCGAACAGCTGGACGACTGGACGCCGATGCTGGGCCAGCTGACCCCCGACCGGGCTCCCGGATCGGCGCATGAGCCGGCGCGGGGGCGGCACCCGCGCGACGTGCGGGTGCTGCCGGGCTCACGCGACTTTCACTGACCCCCGCGGTGGTGGCGCCATTTCCACAGCCGGTAGGCGAGGATGGGGGCGAAGCCGCCGACCAGGGCCGCGATCAGCACGGTCCAGAAGTCGCCGCCCAGTCCATAGCGCCCGACCGCCGCCCCGATCGCCGCCGCCAGACACGGGCCGAGCCAGGGCAGCCAGGACGGGGGTCTAGGCATCCACCTTGATGACGCCGCGCCGGATCTGGTCCAGTTCGATGGAGTCGAACAGGGCCT
Source organism: Brevundimonas sp. (assembly GCA_035654315.1). Classification (GTDB taxonomy): domain Bacteria; phylum Pseudomonadota; class Alphaproteobacteria; order Caulobacterales; family Caulobacteraceae; genus Brevundimonas. The sequence goes on along the minus strand of DASRXE010000059.1, from coordinate 1,369 downwards.
GGAAATTGCCCTCGCCGAACGCCTGGTTGCCCTTGCGCTGGATGATCTCGAAGAAGATCGGGCCGAAGGTGTCCTGGGTGAAGATCTGCAGCAGCAGGCCTTCCTCGTCCGAGCCGTCGATGAGGATGCGGTTCTTGCGCATGCGCTCGACGTCCTCGCCGTGGCCGGGGAGCCGTTTGTCGATCAGTTCGAAATAGGTCTCGATGGTGTCCTGGAAGGGGATGCCGCGGCGCTTCATCTCCTCGACGGTCTCGAAGATGTCGTCGGTGGCCAGGGCGATGTGCTGGATGCCCTCGCCGTTGTAGCGACGCAGGAACTCCTCGATCTGGGAGTTCTCGTCCTGGCTTTCGTTCAGGGGGATGCGGATGGCGCGGTCGGGGGCGATCATGGCCTGCGAGAACAGGCCGGTCGCCTTGCCCTTGATGTCGAAATATTTCTGCTCCTCGAAGGCGAAGACGTCGCCGTAGAAGCCCGACCAGGTGCGCATCTGGCCGCGACGCACATTGTGGGTCAGGTGGTCGAGGCAGAACAGGCCGACGGAGTTCTTGCGCTCGGCCTCTTCCCAGCCCTCGATCTCGTCCCAGCCGTCGTAGAGGGAGCCGCGCTCGCCATACTGGTCGACGAGGTAGAGCAGCGAACCGCCGATGCCCTGCAGGATCCAGGGATAGCCGCCGCCCAGCGCGCCGCCGTCGGCGCCTTCGGCCGGGCGGGCGCCGCGGGCCACGGCGCCTTCATAGGCGGCCCTGGCGTCGGCGACGCGGAAGGCCATGCCGTTGGCCGAGGGGCCGTGTTCGCGGGCGAATTCGGCGGCCTGGCCCTTGGGGGACAGGTCGACCAGCATGGTGATGTCGCCCTGTTTGAGGCGGACGACGCCGGTGGCGGGGTTCACGTGGGTGCGGGTGAAGCCCATCAGCTCGAGCCGGGCGGCCATGGCCTCGGGCTCGGGGCCGGTGAACTCGACGAACTCGAAGCCGTCGACGCCGAGCGGGTTCTCCTTGTCGAGCCGGGCGGCGGCGTCGGTTTGGGGCGCGTCATGCATGGGGCGTCTCCTGAAAGGCTTCCGGCGTTCCGCCGTCGTTGGGGCGGAACCTAGTGGCCGGGGACGGCGAAGCCAAGGTCAGGACGGTCACAGGCGCGGGAGGCCGCGCCCGTGACCGCGTCCCGTCAGCCCCCCTTGACGTTCGGGGCCGGACCGTCGTGGGTCTGGGCGTGGCCCTCGTGGCGCAGGTGCTTCTCGTCGATCTCGGCCATCAGCTTCTTGCCCTTCTCCTTGCCGACCAGCTCCATCAGGGCGTCGATCTTGGCCTCCATGCGGTCATCGTTCTCCTTGGAGGAGGGCGAGCCGACGTAGAGGAAATAGGCCAGGCCG